>CAYFJI010000035.1:0-18717 GCA_964343365.1 uncultured Acidiferrobacteraceae bacterium | reverse complement strand
TACTTCGATGGTTCTGGCGAAGATCACTATGGACTAGCTTTTGAAGGTATAAGAGGATACCCACATTATTCGGGAATCAAAACTTGGTCTCGAAATGAATGGATAGATATCTTAAATAAAGCAGAGTTACATTATTCTTTTCACTACCCATTCCCTGATTATAAACTACCTTCGCTAGTTCTAAATGATAAGTATGTTGAAACAAATCAGAATGCTTGGGTGCACTTAACTTCAATATCCTCTCGCGATTATCATAATTTAATTACTCCACACTACGAATTGCGTTTCTGGGAATATGCGCAGAGATCCGGCGTTCTTGGTTCTTTTGCAAACTCCTTTTTGATTATCGCAAGTCCAAACAAGAGCGCCACCAATGATATTGCTCCAAACGACTTTGCACACTTCTCTGGTTTGAACCGAAAACCTGTATACCGAACACAAACTCGGAAACCAAATTGCGCATCGTTAGTAAATAAGCTACCACTCTATACTATCGATAAACCAGTAACAAATTTCTTAGAGCAAAATACTAAAACGGAAAAATGGATAGCTGGTGCGCCTTTGTCCAATCTTTGGATTAAACAACTCGAAAAAAAACCATTTCTAGAAACGATAAACTCTTTGTCATCAACTTACTTTTCTTATTTACAATCTCGATTTTTGGATGGCAAAAATATTGGGCTTTTGGTTGATCTATTGCCGATGAACATCATTGTAGATGATTCAAACAATTGGACTTCATTTGATCACGAGTGGAATTATTCCTTACCTACTCTTGATCATAAATTTGTTTTTTTTAGAGGTCTTTTCTATTTTTTCGAGATGGCTCATATATTTTTAACTACGATTGACCGGAAATTACCCTCCATAACATTGATGGACATTCTAATGATTTGTTTTAACAATGTTGGTATTGATTTGACACACAATATTACTAAATACATTGATCAGGAAGATGAATTACAACAAAATATTCTCAACGACATGCATGGTTCCTCAGCAAAGGATATATTGACTTTAGAATTGGGAAAACCACGTATACCGGTTCAACTATTCTGGACAAAAACTGTTAATGATTTTTCCGAGTCCCAATCGCAAACTAAACTGATATCAATCGGTCATAACTTCCAAACGCTAATATTTACTCTTCCAACCGCCGCTAAATCATCGAACATTTTTCGTGTTGACCCTGGGATCACGCCTGGATTATTTAAAATAATGTTCATGGAGCTTGCAGGGTATTCAGATTCTAAAAAAATCATCTTGCATCGATTACAACCATCATTCTTCAGCAACCGGAAACAAATTACCTACAATAATATTCGTTTTACAATTAAGACCTTAAAATTATTAATGTTATCACTAAATAATGATCCTAGTTTAGTTTGGAGCATTCCGGCAACTCGTTTAAATCAAGACTTCGATTACCTTGAATTTAAGATTTCAATTAACTGGATTAACGCTAACTAGCTTTTTTTTAAATTAGAGAATGTAAAAAAAATTATGACAAATCAACAGTAATCAGTGTTATCAAATATTTTTAACTGTGATATTTTTTGACTATTAAATCTAAAAATTATGAATTTTTCTAAAAAAACTATTGGGGCCATTGTTGTAACATACAATCCTAATATGTTGACACTGAAATCTCTGCTTAATAACCTATGTGAGCAAGTAGAAAAAGTATTTATTGTGGATAATAGCTCATCTAATTCGGAGGCTATATTCGATGCTGCATCAAAAATAGAATCCATCAGGATTATCTTATGTGAGAAAAATTTTGGTGTAGGCAAAGCGCATAATATCGGAATTAAAGCATGTCGCGATGAAGGATTAAATGCGGTTTTACTTCTCGATCAAGATACAGTACCAACAAATAATTTAGTTTATAAATTATCAAATTCCTTAAATCAATTAGTATCAGATGGCATCAAAACATGTGCAGTAGGATCGCGCTATGTTGGAAAAAACAAACAAATATCGTTTTTTGTGCATTTTTCTAGATTCCGATTTAGAAAATTATTTTGCGATGTGTCGCGCATAAATCAAATTATTCCGGCAGATATGCTAATCAGCTCAGGAACTCTCATCCCATTCCAAGCGCTAGATTCTATAGGGGCTATGGATGAGGGATTGTTTATTGATCACGTTGATACCGAATGGTTCCTAAGAGCTAAGTCACTTGATTGGAATGCATATGGTGTATGTGATGCCTTAATGAACCATAGCTTAGGAGAGCGATCTATACGCTTATGGTGGGGTTACTGGCGAAATTTTCCAGTTCACCTCCCATTTAGATACTATTTCATTTTTCGGAACAGCATACTCCTATACAAAAGAAATTATATATCCCCAGAGTGGCGCAGGGCTGACATTATCCGACTAATTCTCATCGTTATCATTCTAATCCTATTTTCGGATAAAAGACTCAGGAACCTTAGGCTGATTTTCCTTGGAATAATACACGGAATCAAAGGAAAAACTGGACCTTTATTGAGTCGAATATGATAAATTGCTCTAACCTATTGCTAACATTTTCTTAAATTAGAAAACAGATCTTATCATAGTTAAACTTAAGGAAGCATGGTATGAAGGTTTCATTTGTAGTTCCCGTATTCAACACGAACCATCGAATTCTCCAGATCTGTATAAATAGTATTCTACATAGCATCATCGGGCGCCATGAGCTAATCATAGTTGATGATGGCTCTACCAATAACGAAACAATTGGATTTGTTGAAAGATGTCGCACTGATAAAAATTACAATATCACAGTTTTAAGTAATTCCGATAATAGAGGTGTAAGTTACTCTTTAAATAGAGCAATTGATGCTGCAACAGGACGATACATCGCACCAGTTGATCATGATGACTTGGTTATTCAATCAGGGTTCCAAATCGCTGTTAAGCATCTTGAATACTATGATTGTGAATGGGCTTATACAAACGAAATGCAAGTAGACGCTAAAGGTTATTTAATTCGCGGCCTTTATAAGCCTGCCTACTCTAAACAACTCCTTCGTTCGACTATGTATATCAATCATCTCCAGATCTTCTCAAAAAATCTCTTCGAGACAGTCGGTGGTTACAGAGAAGGCTATGAAGGAAGCCAGGATCATGATCTAGCACTACGCATGACAAATTTTTGCGAGCCAAAGCATGTTCCTTATTTTGCCTATCAATGGCGAATAATGAAAAAGACTCAGTCAAGGCAGGATTGGGCTGTTTCTAGTCACAGCGTCAATTCTTCTATAAAAGCATTAAAGGATTACTACCACGATCTTGGAAAGCAACATCATATCGAAGTAGCTAAAAAAGGTTTTGCGGTTTATAAGTGTAGGTCATTGCCAAAAATAATACCTACCTTCTCTATTATTATCCCAACAAAATTAGGTACAACTCGTACTATCGATGGATCAACAATTGAATTACTAGATCAATGTCTAAATTCGATTAGTGAAACACTATCTCAAAATAATGAAATAGATAGTGAGGTCTACTCTTTTGAATGCCTACTTATAGTTAATGAAGACGATGATCTTAACTATGGTCAAGTAATTCTAGACAAACATCGTTTGCCCGGAAGGCCAATCCGAGATTCCGGTAATTTTAATTTTTCTCGAAAATGCAATCTTGGTGCCGAACAGGCCTTCGGGGAAATACTTATTTTTCTAAACGATGATACTAAAATTATTTCAACAAACTGGATTACAGACATAGTATCGTTACTTTCTGACAATGAAACTGCATGCGTTGGCGGTATGCTTCTGAATCCAGATGGTACCGTGCAATCTTGTGGTGATAATGTAAGCTTAAATTCTGCGATTCATTATAATCCCCACCCTGACCCATCAAGCGAAGGCGATCCAATGCACCGATATTGGGCAGATCATGAAACCACCTCTATTACGGGGGCTTTCCTTTCTTGTAGAAAAAATTTGTTCTTTGAGGTTGGCCCATTTAACGAGGCTTTCTCGAACAGTTTTCAAGACATTGATTTCTGCTTACGCGTAGGAGATCGAGGTTTAAATTGTGTGATATCACCTCATATCAAGATTATTCACTACGAATCATCAACTAGAAATCCGACAGTTGATATCGAAACTATAGAGGCGCTGCGCTCGTTCCATCAATTAACTATGTATGGAAAAGGGAAATATAGTCTTTGGGCTTATCAACCAATTAAAGTAAGATGGTTTTCAAAAAGTGGTGCAATCCATTATCTTGGAAAGCTGCGAAATCTTGGGTTTAAAATAATTAAAGATCTTCTTCGACTATATCCTTATCCTAGGCGCCGCATTAAATTCTTTATAAAATGATCCTCAGTAAATGTAATGATCTAAATTTTATATCCATTATTATAAAAAAATCCTTACCGCGAGAGAGCCATCGTTTATTGTTCGTTGATCAGCATTCTTAGAGCTGCGAATCCTAAATCATCCGTTGAACCTTCAACATTAAGATGCACAATATCGTAACGCCTATCTATTGCTAAATTGTCGACAGTATCATCGTCCTGAGCGACTCCTAAAGAGAGAAAATAATCACCTGGAAGCAGGTTTAATTCAAAATTAAAGTAAATCCAGGCAGTTTCGTTCTTATTTCGAGATTTGGTTGATATCTGTCTATTCCTTGTATTTGAACCATAAACAATAATTCCATCAACTGTACGAATGGTTAATCCATATATTAGATCGCTCATTTGCTCTGAAAAATATACTTTGATACCTAATGTGATCGATTCGGTTGTCTCCAGCATTACTGGATCTTTTCCTCTTTTGGTTTCAATGAAAAAATCAATAATTTCTGCTTTTCTGTTGCCCCATCTATATTCGTCAGTGTTATACATACTATGGTTAAGACAATTATCTAACTCTCTAACAGAAACGTTTGGTGCTAATTTTTTTTTCGGTTTGTCAGATCCTATCTTTATATTTGGAGAAAACATAAATTCCAGATATGTATGGATTACTTCTTGCGGAGTGCCTATTGCTTCTATCCTTCCTTCATTTAGGAGAATTGCCCGATCACAATGCGTGCGAACTAATTCGACAGCATGTGTGACAAAAATAATGGTGGTACCACGAGATTGTAATTCTTTAAAATAGCGATAACATTTTCTTTGAAAACGTACATCTCCAACAGCCAACGCCTCATCGACAATTAAAACATCTGGGTCCATACCTATCGCTGCAGCAAACGCTAGTCTTATATACATCCCACTAGAATAAGTTTTAACGGGTCGGTCGATAAAATCTCCTATATCGGCAAAATCCGCTATGCTATCAAATCTACTTTCCAACTCTTTTTTTGAAATATTTTGAATTGTTCCATTTAAAAAAACATTTTCACGACCAGTGAATTCTGGATTGAAGCCTGCTCCTAATTCCAGAAGTGCTGATACTCTTCCAAACACATTTACAGTTCCATACGTTGCATTTGTAGTTCCACACAAAATCTCCAAAAGAGTAGATTTTCCAGATCCATTTGGGCCAATCAAACCCAATGTTTCTCCTTTTTTTATTTCGAAAGAAACATCGTTTAGCGCCCAAAATTTACTGTGTAGTGTGTTTGTTGAAAATTTATCCCAAACTCTATCAATGGGGCGTTTATAAATCTTAAAACACTTACCAACATTCATAACCTTCACAGCAGGATTAGATGACATCGGAAAAACCTAAACGTAGATTTTTGAAACAAAAAAGACCAAACCACGCTATAGCTATGGACGCACTATAATATATAAGCGCTCCATTCAAATCGGGTAACGTTCCCCATAAAATAAGATTTCTTGACTCATCCACAACCCAACTAATCGGATTTACATATATCAAAAATCGTAAATTGCTCGGAAGATTAGTCGCAGGGTAAAAAATAGGACTGACAAACAAAAGTATTAATGTAAGTGGGCCAATGATTTGCCTCAGATCACGTACGTAAACTGTTACTGCTGATATAAGCCAACTAAACCCGAGAGCCATGATCATTAAGGGAAAAATAATTATTGGTAAAAATATTATTGTCCATGAAAGGCTTTGTTGAATAATTAATAGATAAGAAATTAATACTAAAATGCTAACTACTAATTGGAATAGTGCAGTAAATGCTGCGACCCAAGAGAGCGTTTCGAGCGGGAAAACAACTTTTTTTACATATTGCCGATTTGAAACAATTAGTTCGGTCGAGGCTTGAAGGCAATCTGAAAAATAAGTATGTACAATTAAACCTGAGAATAAGATGGTAGCAAACTCCAGATTCCCGCCTTCTTGATTAATCCAACGTATATCCAAAATAACTCCAAAAACAAAGGTATATACAACCAACATTAATATCGGTGTAAAAAAGGACCATAAAACCCCAAGTGCCGCTCCTTTGAAACGTGCTTCAATATTTCTTTTTGTTAATTGAAAAATTAAGTTCCAATTTTTCACAAACGATAAAAAAATTAGGGGAACTATACTTACAGGATTCATATCTTTAATTTAGTCTAACCTACCCAGCTCCTCGTCAGACGTTAGTTGATATAGATATTGCCCATAACTACTGTTCTTATATTGCTCAGCGTATGATTCTAATTTCTCCGTTCCTATATACCTTAGTCGCCAAGCTATTTCTTCTGGACAACCAATTTTTAATCCCTGTCTCTTTTCAATAGTTTCAATAAATGTTGATGCTTCCAACAAGGCTTCATGGGTACCCGTATCCAACCAAGCCATCCCACGCCCAAGCGTTTCAACTCTTAAACACTTTTCATTGAGATAAGCTTGATTGATATCAGTAATTTCTAGTTCTCCGCGCGATGAAGGCTTTAGGCCCCGAGCAATTTCTACTACATTTTTATCATAAAAATATAACCCTGTCACAGCGTAAGGGGATTTTGGAAGTTCTGGTTTTTCTTCTAAATTAATTGCCTCTCCTAGTTCATTAAATGACACAACTCCATAGCGCTCGGGATCTTTAACTTGATAAGCAAATACTGTTGCTCCTTTCTTATAACTAGAAGCTTTTTTTAATTTTTGCACTAAACCATCCCCATGAAATATATTGTCTCCTAAGATTAAAGTCGATCTATTTGACCCTATAAATTCAGAACCGAGGATGAAAGCCTGCGCGATACCCTCCGGCGACGGCTGCACGGCATAAGAAATATTGATTCCCCATTGTGACCCATCATCTAGTAACCGTTGGAAGTTTGGAGTATCCTCAGGTGTTGAAATAACTAAGATATCACGAATTCCAGCCAAAAGAAGGACACATAAAGGATAATAGATCATTGGCTTATCGTATACAGGTAACAACTGTTTGGAAACAGACGTTGTTATAGGAGCTAACCGTGATCCGGATCCTCCAGCTAGAATGAGACCTCTCATCGACATAGTTTTAATCCTAGTCGTTCACCATGGTATTCTGTGCCAAGCACATCGTTTACCCATTTCTCGTTTTGCAAATACCAATAAATAGTTTTTCGAAGGCCGCTAATAAACGTTTCTGTTGGATGCCACCCCAACTCTTGTTCGATACGACTGCTATCAATTGCATAACGAAAATCATGCCCAGGTCGATCTGTTACATATGAGATCAAATCCAAATATTTCGCACCATTCTTTCGTGGTCTAATGGAATCAAGAATATCACAAATGGTTTTAGCAACTTCTAAATTTGACGCTTCATTTTGGCCACCGACATTATATGTTTTTCCGATCTCACCTTCCTGAAAAATCAATATTAAAGCCCTTGCGTGATCTCCAACATAGATCCAATCTCTTACGTTTTCGCCAGTGCCATAAATTGGAATCGATTCTTCTTTCAAAGCCTTTCGGATTATTACTGGAATTAATTTCTCCGGATACTGATAAGGCCCATAATTATTAGAACAATTTGACATAATTATAGGGATACCATATGTTTCTAACCAAGCGCGAACTATGTGATCAGAAGAGGCTTTACTAGCTGCATAAGGAGATCGCGGCTGATAAGGTGATGATTCTGTAAACTTTCCTTCCTTACCAAGCGTACCGTACACTTCATCGGTCGATACATGATGGAATCTAAATTGCTTATTACTCCTACTGCTCCACTTATCCCGATAAGTTCGCATCGCCTCGAGAAGTGTATAGGTTCCCATAATATTTGTTTCGAGAAAAGTTTTAGGTGTATCAATTGAGCGGTCTACATGTGACTCAGCCGCCAAATGCATGATTCCATCTGGCTTAAATTTCTCGAAAAGGAGATCAATTTCAGCTCGGTCACAAATATCGGTTTGAGAAAAATAATATCTATCGTTGCTTTGTACGTCACCTAAGGTTGATAGATTTCCCGCATACGTCAGTTTATCTATATTTACAACTAAAGCATTTGTCGATGCTAGTAGCTGGCGAATTAATTCAGAACCAATGAAACCTGCTCCACCCGTCACAAAAATACACTTTTCATGATTTGACATAAATACCTGACACCTTAAATAATATTAAATTACGATTATTACTGATCCTTAAGGAGGATTTTTACATAAGCGTCAACTCCATCTTCTAAATCACTCATCTCTTCAGTAAATCCTGCATCAATTAATGTTCTTATATCAGCTTCTGTATAACTCTGATATTTATCTGACAATCCAAGCGGCATCGGTTTATACGTGATAAGTCCAATATTCTGCGCTTCCTCCAACGATAACTTCGGCTTACTTTCGAAATTTCGCATCGCGTTTATTACAGCCATAGCTACATCATTAAAACTTCGACTACGGCCAGTGCCAACATTCAAAATTCCGCTAATGTCCCTATTCTCTAGCATGTGGCAATTTACATTAACAATATCATCAACGTAAATAAAATCTCGACGCTGTTCTCCAGAAGAGAATCCGTCTGTACCTTCAAATAAGCTAACCTTCCCAGAGGTGCGTAATTGATTAAATATTTGATAAACAATTGATGCCATCATGCCTTTATGAGATTCTCTCGGTCCATAAACATTAAAATACCTTAGGCCAACAACTTGACTAGTATTACTTTGTATTTCTTTTCGGACTAGACGGTCAAACAAATATTTGGAATAAGCATAAATATTCAATGGTGCCTCATCCTGAGGATCCACCGAAAAACTAGTACCGACTCCATAAATTGCAGCAGAAGATGCATAAATTAGTGGCACTTCGGATTTGATACAACTGTACAACAAATCTTTTGAAAAACAGAAATTAGTCTTCATCATCTCATTTGCATCTACCGACATCGTATTGGAACATGCCCCTTGATGAATTACAGCTTGGATGTCATTTGGAATTCGCCCATTAATAAGATTTTGATGGAACTCAGCATGGTCTATATAATCACTCGTTTTAAGATTAAATAGATTACTTAAATTCATATCTGTACTTGCTTGATCGACAATGAGAATGTCTTCTATTCCTCTTTTGTTAAGACCCTTAACAATATTGGAGCCGATAAACCCAGCTCCACCCGTAACAATGATCATTTATTGATTATCCTGATCAATAATCGATAGTACTTCACTTAAGGTTACTGCTGATGTGCCTAATTTCTTAATCACTATGCCAGCTGCTATATTCGCGAAGAACAGCATTTCTTTCCATTCCAAACCTGAGACAATACCAATAGCTAATGCCGCTACTACAGTATCGCCAGCACCACTGACGTCATATACTTCTAAAGATATCGCATCCCGGTGAATTGACGGTACTCCTGAACCAAAGTAGGTCATCCCTTTTTCCCCTCGAGTGAGCAATATACCTGAGACCCCGATTGTATTCATCAAATCTTTAATTCGCTTTTCAAGATCCTTCTCTGAGGTCCATGTGCCAACTACTAATTCGAGTTCCATCTCATTGGGCGTTATTAGTGTCGCCCCAGAATATCTGAAATAATCGGAACCCTTCGGATCTACCACTATTGGTATATTATTTTTGTTTGCTATTTGAATCATCTGATTGCAATCACGAACGGCTCCCTTACCATAGTCAGATAAAATAACTACGTCAGTTTTCGGTATTAATTTTTCATAATGCTTAAAGCAGCTATTTATGGTTTCATTATTCGGTGAAGCTTCGAAGTCCGCGCGCAACAATTGTTGGTTTCTTCCAAGTATTCTCAATTTCTCTGTGGTTCTGCAATCTTTATCAACTTTCATATGACATTCGACACCTTGCTTTTCTAGAATCTCAAGCACTTTTCGGCCGCTATCATCATTACCTACTATAGAGACTAGATTACAGTTAGCTCCCAAACCTCGAATATTCGCTGCAACATTACCTGCTCCACCTACGCGAAGTTCTGTTGAATCAATAAGGACTATAGGTACGGGTGCTTCTGGAGAAATTCTATTAACTGATCCTAACCAATACCGATCTAACATAACATCGCCTACAACCAAAGTCCGAATAGATGGAAATTTTTTTTTGAAAATGTGCATTTCTTCAAGGAGTCATAAGTATCAATTAATATTCTAAAATATAGTCCATTTTTTCATTCGCTGAAAATATATTTAAGATAAATTTTTAACAATCATTTTAATTTCTATTACTCCTTTCAATTTTTTTAACTTTTCGTTATGATTTTCTAAATTACTGAACTACAATTAAAATTTACTTATACTAAATACTATCTAATTTTTTATGTATACGTGCGTGTGTAGTGTTCCAACTCCGACACCCTGGACATTGCCAGTGCATTGCTTTTCCTTGAAATCCGCAATGTTCACACTCATATCCCGTGCTTTCATCTACAATGCTACCAATTAATTTTTCGAGTAAATTTAGATCTTTATTGCTTTCTCTGCCACTATGGCCCAATCTAAGTTGTATTAATTTATGCAGCCCAGACAGCGACGGTGTAGCTCTAATCTTTTCCAACAGAAAGTTTTCTGCTTGGTTTGGGTTCTCATATTTAGTTAAATATTCCGTTAGCGCCAAAACTAAACGTATGTCGTCTACTGACTTAAGAGTATCGACTAAAAAATCACGATACTCATCTAGCTCATCTAAAACTTTATAGCTATTGTAGATCAATAAACAAATCTCTCCAGCTAATTTTTTATGGAGTTTAACTCCATGTATCCATTCATTCACCGCGCCACGATGATCACCTTGTATAGCTTTTAAACGGCCAGCCTGAATTATGGCTCGAGCGCAACTGCTATCAATGTGGAGTGCGTTAGTTATGTAAGAAAGCGCTGTCGTATATTTGCCCTTTGCTATTGACTCTTCCGCAATTTCGCAATTGTAATGTGCAATTATTCCTGAATTTGTATCGCGTCCAGATCTACATAACTGATCAGCTATATTAATAGCTTTCTCCCATTCTTTCTCCTGCTCATAAATTTGCAAAAGTAATTTTTTTGGAGAATCTTCCAGCTCCGTTTCTGCTGTTATTTCTAATAACAGATTTTCAGCACGATCAAATAATCCAGCCTTGTAATAGTCCTGTGCTAATTCATAAATTGCATGAATCCTTTGATTTCTATTAAGCTGTGTCCGGGCAACTAAATTCTGGTGAATACGAGTAGCACGCTGAATTTCTCCACGCCTTCGAAATAAACTACCCAACGCTAATTGAACTTCTACAGTTTCTTTGTCTTTTTCTAAAGCGGTAACTAGCACTTCTAACGCTTTATCTCTCTCCTCATTAAGGAGAAAATTTAATCCCCTAAAATATTCTGTCGGCAAACTTTCACTTTTGGGGGTCCGATGTTGCATGATGAGCGTGGCGATATACCAAGCGATACAAGAAAAAACAAAAATAATAAATAATGCTAAATATAGATTCATTTATCTCACTGCTTAGAGTTAATTATGTCTTTTGAGCGACTAATATGTACCTCCAGTGATCTATTTTCTTTCTCTAATCGACTAATTCTTTTTCGCAGACTAATATTTCGTCCGATACCTCGTAAAACACATAAACAATATCCTAAACCGAGGCTAACAAGAACTAAAACTGCAAGAGGGCCTTCCCACTCAAGATTTGGGTAATATGTGATGTAAATATCCTGTGGATTTTTTATAGCGAAGGTGGCTCCTAACGCTACAAGGACAAGAAGAGCAATTAGATATAATAATTTTTTCATTTGCTAAACTCCCGTACCTTGCTAATTCCTAAGACCATAAGAGAGGCCAGCATGACCAATTTGCTTCACTCTTTTGAGATAACTGCCCGCCCTCGATTAACTCTCTCGCGCAATAACCTTCCTGGCTTAAAGTGAGGGCTGTATTTTCCCGGTACATTTACACTTTCACCGCTTTTTGGATTACGTCCACGTCGTGGGCTTCGATATCGAAGACCAATACTTCCGAAACCCCTGATTTCTACACGTTCGCCCTTTGCCAAAGAATCACTCATGTGGCTTAAAATTCTATTTACGCCAAATTCAATATCTCTTGAAGCTAAATGCAATTGGTCGGCGGCAAGAAGCTCTATTAAGTCCGATTTGGTGATGGTAGTCACGGGCTGGGTCACTCAGCTTCATCCGGTTCGCGGTTTTCATCCTGCATCGAAAGTTTCTCTCGAAGCTTATCACCGAATGTGTTTGTGCTTAATGTAGTGGTGGATCCATAATCTTGTATTGCTTGGCCTTCAGCTTCTATCTCAAGCGCTTTTACAGATAGAGAAATTCTTCTGGTTTTTCTATCTATACCAATAATCTTCGATTCAATTTCCATACCTACCTGAAACGAAGATTCAATTTCACCAGATGTTTCTCGGGATAAATCAGCTACACGTATAAAGCCTTCAACCCCGTCTGATAGTTTTAAAGTAACACCAGAATTCGCTTCGATTAGTTTAATTTCTCCTCTGACGATTGAGCCTTTTGAATGTTCAGCTGCGTATACTATAAACGGATCTTGTAGAGCCTGCTTTACACCCAAAGAAATACGCTCTCTATCAGGATCAACCGAAAGAACTACAGCTGTGAGCTCGTCACCCTTCTTATACTGACGTGCTACCTCCTCTCCTGCCTCCTCCCACGACAAATCACTCAAATGGATTAAACCATCAATATTTCCATCTAAACCAATAAAAACTCCAAAATCAGTAATAGACTTAATATTTCCAGTTATTTTTTCACCTCTTGAGTGTACTGAAGCAAATTCCTCCCATGGATTAGGAGCGCATTGCTTCATTCCTAACGAGATCCGTCGCCTCTCCGTGTCAACATCAAGTACCATGATCTCAATCTCATCACCAAGATCACATATTTTGCTCGGATGCACATTTTTATTCGTCCAGTCCATCTCAGACACATGGACTAAACCTTCAACGCCTTCCTCTAATTCGACAAATGCTCCATAATCTGTGAGATTCGTTACTTTTCCAAAAAGACGGGTATTTTTTGCATATCGTCTGGATATATCTGACCATGGATCTTCGCCCAATTGTTTGATTCCTAAAGATACCCGGTTGCGTTCTCTGTCAAATTTCAAAACGCGTACATCAATTTCTTGTCCAACTTCCAGGACCTCTGACGGATGCTTTACTCGTTTCCATGCAATATCTGTGATGTGTAATAATCCATCCAATCCTCCAAGATTGACGAATGCCCCATAATCTGTAAGATTTTTTACAATGCCCTTAACGACTTGCCCTTCATCAAGTGTTTCCAAAAGTTGGCTTCTTTCTACTTGCAATTCTTTTTCCACAATTGCTCGACGTGATACTACAACGTTATTTCGTGGGCGATCGAGCTTAATAACTTTAAATTCTAATTCTTTACGCTCCAAATATGCAGAATCAGTAACTGGCCTTACATCCACCAAGGAGCCAGGTAAAAAGGCTCTCACCTCATCGATGGAAACAGTGAATCCTCCCTTTACTTTTCCAGTTAATTGTCCTTTTACTATAGTCTGACGCTCGAATGCTTCTTCGAGCACTTCCCAGGATTTCTCCCGTCGCGCTTTTTCACGAGAAAGTCTAGTGTTGCCATAACCATCCTCTACAGCTTCAATCGAGACATCAACATGATCACCAATCTCAACTATCACATCTCCTTTAGCATCTTTGAATTGAGACGCCGGAATTTCTGCTTCCGACTTCAGTCCAGCATTTACTGTGACAAAATCAGTATTGACAGAAACTACTTCAGCCTGAATGACCGCACCTGGCCGCATGACTGCTTGCTTCAAGCTTTCTTCAAGTAACTCAGCGAAATTCTCAGACATATTATTTAGATTCCAAAAAAATGTTGGTTTATTCTATACACTTTAGTAACCTAGTCGAATAGTTAATAATCGATCGACTTGTTTACAAATTTCATCGATACTTAGATTTGATGTGTCGATCGTGATCGAATCGGAGGCTGCGACTAATGGAGCAACACTACGATTCTGATCTTTACTATCTCGTTCTTCGATAAGAGCAAAAAGTTCGAGAAGATTAACATTAAAGCCCTTTGACTTCAATTGCTTATACCGCCTTTCTGCACGTATTTCAGGAGTTGCTGTTAGAAAAATCTTTAGTATTGCCGTTGGAAAGACAGTTGTACCCATATCTCTTCCATCAGCCACAAGTCCTGGAAACTGCATACATTGCCTTTGTTGAAGAAGCAGTAATTTTCTTACTTCAGGAATAGCGGCATATTTAGAGGCAAGATTTGCATTTTCTTCACTTCGAACAATCTGGGACACATCTCTATTGTTAATCAGAATATTTACAATACCTGAACCTTGAACTCCAAAAGTAAAAGTATTTCTCTCTACCACTTTCTGCAATCCATCAATATTGTCTGGGCAAATACCGGATTCATTAGCGCAAAATGCGAACGCTCTATACAACGCACCACTATCCAACAAATTCCAGTTACGTTGATGTGCAATATTACTGGCTAAAGTTCCCTTTCCAGTTCCGCTAGGCCCATCAATTGCCAGTACTGGGACCCGCATATTTTCTTTAGATTTTGAACTCATAAATTAAGCTCAATATCTAACTCTTGACAAGTATTGATGAAGTTGGGAAATGATGTTGATATATTATTACAATCATTCACCTCGATTGGAGGTGTACTGGTTGTTCCTGCAACAGTGAAGGCCATAGCTATCCTATGATCTCCCTGGCTATCTACAGAACCTCCAGTAAACTCGCCACCTTGAATAATCATTCCGTCAGGTAATTCAGTTACTACTATCCCAACTTCTCGTAATCCTTTTACTACTGTTGCTATACGATCGCTTTCTTTAAATCGTAGCTCCTCTGCTCCTGTTATAGATGTCTTTCCAACTGCGGTAGCCGCCGCGATCGCTAAAATTGGAAACTCATCAATTGTTTTAGCGACTAAATCGGGAGGAATATCTATCCCATGAAGTTTGCTCGATCGAATGGTTAAATCTGCGATGGGTTCCCCATTAACACTTCTAAGGTTACCTACTTCTATTTGCGCTCCCATCATCCCTAAAATCTGTAACAAACCAGTGCGAGTAGGATTTACTCCTACATTTAAAATGTTCAAGAGAGAATTATCAACAATACATGCCCCAACAATAAAAAATGCTGCAGAAGAAAAATCTCCTGGCACCTTCAATCGTGTAGGTTTTAGCATCCCTTTAGGTGAGATTTGTATAGAACGATGATCAAACTCGATAGGGTAATTAAAAACTTTAAGCATTCGCTCAGTGTGATCCCGAGTTTGGATGGGCTCATAAAGAATAGTTTTTGTAGTTCCATGCATTGCTGCCAACAAAATTGCAGATTTTACTTGGGCACTAGCAACAGGGAGATCATATTTTATGCCATTGATTTGGGTTGCAGGCTTAATAATAATAGGGGCACATCCGTCAAGGGATGTCTCTATTTCTCCTCCCATTTTACCAAGTGGCGTTGTAACCCGATTCATCGGGCGATTTCGAAGAGACTGATCCCCTGTTAACTCGCACTCAAATTTTTGCCCGATTAATATGCCGCATAATAACCGCATCGCGGTACCAGAGTTACCCATATCTAAATGAGAATGTGGAGCTTGTAAACCATTGATTCCAACTCCCGAAATTTCAAAACAATTTGGTGTTTTATAAGTGATAGTCACTCCCATAGCTCTCATCGCGCATATCGTAGCAATTACATCCTCACTCTCTAACGCCCCATAAATATATGACTTACCTTCCGCAATGGAAGCTAACATTATTGCACGGTGACTAATAGACTTGTCTCCTGGAACCTCAATAGTTCCACGAAGAGGATTTTTCCTTGCTACGGTAAAGGTTATCACGAGTATTAGAATGAATAATTTTTTAGATCTTATTAAGTTGCCTTATTTGCTCACGTGCTTCTCGCGCACGGATGAAAAGCTTTTCTAATGCAGCGCCATCTTTTTCTTTTAAAATATCTATCGTATAGGACAAAATATTCTGGTAATCCTCGAGACGAGAAATTATTTGGTTGTTGTTGGTAAGACAAATATCTCTCCACATTACAGGATCGCTTGATGCTATTCGGGAAAGATCGTAGAAACCACCTGCTGCAAAATTTAAAGCGCCTTCTTGTTGATCCTCTTCATCTTTCAAAAGATTTACAAGAGTGTATGCCATAACATGAGGCAGATGACTCGTGAGAGCAAGAAGTTGATCATGTCGCTCAGGGGACATACATATAACTTTAGACCCTACTAATTGCCAAAGCTCTTGAACTCTTGCGACCGCATCTGAATTTGTATCTTTATCGGGAGTTAGTATTACCGTGTTTCCAGTAAATAATTCGCGATCTGCCGCACTTGGTCCGCTTAATTCACGTCCAGCGATTGGATGACCTGGTACAAAATATACTTTTTGGTTGGAAAAGGAGCTTTTAAATGCTCGTACAACTTCCTGTTTAACGCTGCCTACATCCGTAATTATGCATTCTGGGATAACACAATCCTTTATTAAATCGAAAACGACAGGCATAGCTCCTACGGGGGTAGCAATAAGAACTATATCAGCGTGTGAAACTGCCTCATCAATTTTGGTAGTCCAAGTATCAATTAAACCAAGTTCTTGAGCTAAACCTAAATTCTCCACATTTCTTCCACAACCAACTATTTCTTCGACAGCCCCTCTATCTCGAAGAGAAACTCCGAACGAGCCTCCGATCAAACCGACTCCGATTATCGCGAGTCGTTTGATTTTTTTTGTTATAAACATGTTCGACTCATCACATTAGAAGGGTATGTCTTTTATCGCGAACTCAAGCGCCTTAAGAGCTCGTCTATTCTCTCGTTCCAATCCAACTGTTACTCGGATAAAATTAGGCATATCATAATTCCCTATAGGCCTTACTATCACTCCATTTTGGAGCATATGTTGAACAATTGGGTCAGCTGGTCGCTGCAGATCTATAGCTAGAAAATTAGCTACCGAAGGAATCCAGGATAGATTGAGTCTCTTTAGTTCTTTAGTTATTTTAACCATTTCACGTTGATTTAATTCACAACTTTCCCGCACGAACGTGTCGTTCTCTAGCACCGCTATAGCTGCTGCGTAGCCAAAGGAATTAACGTTAAAAGGCTGTCTAATTCGGTTAAGGATTTCAGCAATTTCAGGTGAGGAAACACTGTATCCTACACGCAGTCCCGCTAGGCCGTATATCTTTGAAAAAGTACGGGTAATAATAAGATTAGGGTAATGTTCTAATAAGTCGACCCCATTAGGGTAGCTTTCTTCTTGCACATACTCAAAATATGCCTCATCCAAAACGACCAATACATGCTCTGGGACCGAAACAAGAAAACTTTCCAAATCATTTTTCGATACCCACGTGCCTGTCGGATTATTTGGGTTCGCTATAAAAATCACTCGAGTGTCTTGGTCAATAGAATCTTGCATTCCCTTTAAATCATGACCCCAATTGATTGATGGGACGACACTTAATTTGGCGTTCAAAGATGCGGCAATCAATGCGTAGACTACAAATGCATGTTGAGATATTATGATTTTATTCCAGTTTTGAACAAAACATTTTCCTACCATTTCCAACACATCATTTGAACCGTTTCCGAGGGTAATCTGCGACGAGTGTACATTTAATTTTTTTGCTATTTGTATTTTTAACTGTTGCCCTCCACCGTCCGGGTAGCGTGATATTGTTGGGATAATATCCTGAACGGAGTTCCAAACATCTAATTTTGCTAAACGAGGATTTTCGTTGGACGCTAATTTAATTACATCTGATAATCCTAACTCTCGTTGAATTTCACCTATGTCCTTACCTGGCTGATAAGGGCTTAACGAACGAACTCCTGGAATTGCTAGAGACAGTGGGTCAAAAGACATTATTCAATCTCTACTATCTTGCGCGGGGATAGCAACCTAGTATCTTAAATAAAGCTGCTTCTTGCTCGATAGCACCCAACGCGACACGAACATTTGTGTCACTTAATTTACCGTCGATGTCAATGAAGAACATATACTCCCAGAGGCCTACTCTAGAAGGTCTAGATTCGATACGAGTCATGCTTATTCCGTTATCCGAAAGCGGAGCTAGGAGACGGTGCAAAGAGCCAGCCTGGTGACGGCTCGCAAGCAACAAGCTGATTTTATCTGAACTGCGACCTTCGACCTTCTCATTTGATATGATCAAAAATCGGGTACTATTCTGATTCTCATCCTGGATATTTTGCTCAATAATTGGAAGCTCGTAAATTTCTGCTGCTTCTTTACTTGCCACCGCAGCACTGTTATTGGTAGAACCTACCCGGCGGGCGGCTTCCGCAGTACTCGATACTGCAATCCGATTGGCTTGT
>CAYFJI010000034.1:0-18771 GCA_964343365.1 uncultured Acidiferrobacteraceae bacterium | reverse complement strand
TTGGTTTGGGGGCGCTTGCTCTCGGTGCAGGGACCGGAAATGCCTTAGCCGGAGACGTCTCGACGGGTTCAGTCGCATCCCAAACGGTTCAAGCGGCTCAGATAACCGGAACCGATAACAGCGAAATAATAGATCTTTCTAACAACTACGCCGACTTATCGAATAAAGGATTTTTTGTGCTCCCTCAAACCTCCGGAAGTAGCCCCGGGGGTATTGTTGCGGGCGGATTGTGGTGGGATACCTCGGTTTAGCTCATGACCTTACTCCGTTCCTTAAAGGTGTTAGCTAACGACGGGGCAACAGTTAAAGAGGTTCCCGTATGGGCAAACGGAACGGCGTCCGGTTCGTATTATGAACTTTTAAAATTTAATGACGGAGTAGACCCGAACGCCGGGTTTGTAGCTTTTGGCCCAACATCGGACCCTAACGCAATCGGAGAAATTAAAGTAGAACACGGAGTGCATGGAACTTTATCCCCAATTTCCAGCCTCGTTAGTTGGACGACAATCGAGGATTTCAGCAACTTTCCTACGGATGCTTCCGTCCCTCCATACGATCTGATCTATGGAAATCCAGCGGCCAATCTAGTTAAGATATTAAGCCCAACGCCGCCCGGAATATCTCAAAGCGCAGAACAAAGCAGTTCAACCGCGTCGACGCTTGCAAGTTATAACGGGGGAGCGGCACAATATCAATTTAGTCCCGGTGAAGAATTTCAGATGTATTTTCAAATGAATTCCACAAGCGCGAGTTTTCAAACCATTTTTATCTATTTTTCTAACACAAACGCCGCAGGGCTTTCGAACTATTATCGTCTATATATTGACTTTATAGCGGACAAATGTGAAATACAAAAAAACGGTTCTATGATTGCGACCGCTTCCGGGTTTAGTTCGCGACCTTTGGGGACTTGGTTAATTTGTTCTATCGATTACCGCAAAACCTCCGGGACTACGATCACGGCGGATATTGTGGACTCTACCACCTCGCTTAGTATCTTGAATAATCCATTAAGTACAACAGATATGAGCTATGCCGGGACCGGGTTCGCCTACTATGTAAAAGGAACGCCGGGGAGTGCAATCGTATTAAGCGACCTTAAAAAATCCTAAACCATGAAAAAAATCCCCGCTCTTATTTTAATTGTTTTAATTCTTTCTAGTGTAGCGATGGCGAGCACGTGGGAGATTACAACCGGGACGCAGTTCATCACCTCGAATAATTTAACAGTGGAATGGCTTAGCGATGCGGGGCCGAGTAAAATGCTTTCGGGGGCTCCAAACTTTACCGCCAATAGCATCAAGTTTTATAATACAAATTTTTCAAGCACGTCAGCCGATCCCGTGGGAAGTGTGGGAATTTATCACAATCAGATAAATGGAACGGTTATAAATATGACGTCAGCGCTTGGAGTTGGTAAAGTTGTTTCTGTAAATACGACCGTCCAAGATCCTCCCATATCTCCCTTTTCATTTAGTGGGAACGGGTTAACGTTGTTAAATATGTCAACCCAAATAAACGGGACAGATGAGGAGCTCGATTTTTCCTTTGCCTCTAACGCTGCGGGCTCTATGGTGACGCTTACAGTCTTAGAAGGTCCCCCCACCGCACCCGCAGCAAATACCACGTTTGGAGCTATTGATATGAGTTCCGGCATTGGGTACGATGTAAACACGACGGACGCCGATGGGGTGCTCATTTTGGACAATCTGCCAAATACTGCGGGGGTGACGAAAAACGTCCGAATCTCTCCCCTTGGGTTTGTAGAAATTAGATCAGAACAAGAACCTTACCCAACAGTGGGGGCAAATGTGGAAGTAATATTTTATGAAGAGCTCCCGCTCGCAGATACCACCATCCCAATCGTTACAAATAGAACAACGGACGCAGATGGTCGGATCGATTTCACCGATATCCCCGACTTTGGAACCCGTGAGTTTTTGCTTCAAGTCCGAGAAGGTGACGCCCCGGGATATTTCCCTCGGGTGGTGTTAATTCCGAGCCTTTTAGAGCAGTCCACTATCTACCTCGTTCCCACCAACGCGGCCCGGGGAACGGTATCGACCACGGTCCAAATTAGCGACCAAACCGGGAGTTTTTCCGGAGAAGCTGACGACGTGACGCTTTACATTTCCAAAGCAATCCGGCGGGCTGATTTCGATAGCAATATCACCGAAGATAATCCCTTTCGGTGGGAGATCGTCACGAGTGAGCGCGTAAATAATGCCCTAAATCTCAATCAAAGTTATATATATTCTGATAGGTACAAGGTCCGCATTTCGAACGCTGCGGGGGATACGCGAGAATTAGGGGCGTGGGTCGCTGATCGAGATAATGGCCTGCAATTGCTTTCTGTCCAATTGTTTAATATTACCTCACCAGATGTAACCGAAGGATATCAAGCAAATGCGACGTTTAACGATAACAACGCGATTTTATTCGGCTTCACAGATACAGAAGATAAATCAAGCTCGTTGATTGTAAATATCACTTCGCTGTATAACTCCACTCACCCCGTGATTTATTCCGCTTCTGCGTGTCCGCTTACTTGCGGCGAATTCATCACAAACGCCACGGGTTCGATGTCTGCGGAAGACTTGGCACAAGCTCCCTTTAAGGTGTCTTGGTCGGTAGTTCGGACGGATTTGGGAACCTCTGAATATGTGGGCGGTTCGTTTGTCCTTGGTCCCAACACGTTAACGGCTTCGCCGGATGTCTCGCAACATACAAAAAATATTTTTGTGGTGGGGATTTTAATCGTGCTCGGTGGAACGGTTGCGGCCCTATCAAGTCCGGGCTTAGCAATTTTGACCCTTGTCGCATCGGCTACGTTGTTCATGCTTGCCAACCTCTTAGACCCTCTTATCGGTATTCCTGTCTTACTTGTCGGGGTGGTTGTCGGTGTGATTACCTTATACCGGGGGCGGGGTGGATAATGGCAGAATGGAAGAACGTAACGACGGGTGTAATGATTATTGTCTTATGTCTTAACGCGTCGTTTATTCTCCTTGATGCAACCGGAGTAACGGGAGTCCTTGGGGTAAGTATTGGACTAGATCAGACTCCTTTTTCTGCCTTTACTGCCAACGCCCAAAGCATCACCACAACGCCGAATAATTTAGGCTTTGCAGAGGTCGCAAGCATTCGACTCGCTCAAATACTCGCCGGATTTTGGAACCTTGGCTTTGCATTACCAAAGGTATTGATTTCGATCGGAATCCCCGGGGTGATTGTGACCTTTCTAACGGCTCCGCTTTATGCCTGTTTTGTATTAAGTGTGATATTTTATATCACCGGGAGGGCGAGCTAAATGGTTTCGTGTCCCGACTTAAACGGCGATTACATGGAAGCGTTTACAAACGAAACCACTTTCGACGTAATGAGCGGCCTCTATTGTCCGTATTATGACGCTGTAGGCCAATCAAATAGCGCCGCCGTGTTTATTATTTTTGGAATAAGTGCGTATGTGGGCCTCGTAAATAGAAGCTTGAGCGTGCTCGCGATATATTTGGTCCTGACCTTTTCGAGTTTGTTATATCTCATCGTGTGGGCGCCATTTAACGCATTAATTTTCCTCACGCTTGCGGGAGCCCTTGGGTTTGGGCTGTTCCTCTTATATCGGCGGATTGGGTCCAATTTGTGAGCGTGGAAATTATATTTAATTGGTATGTACTTATCTACCCCGTGGCGATGGTCTTCGGGATTGCACTCCATGAACCCGCCCATTTTGTAGCGGCTAAATTGGCCGGGGCCTCTAATATCAAAATGGGACTGACAAAAGAAGGGGACGGGTATCTCCGTTATGATTTAAAA
The DNA here is from genome assembly GCA_964343365.1 of uncultured Acidiferrobacteraceae bacterium. Lineage (GTDB taxonomy): Bacteria > Pseudomonadota > Gammaproteobacteria > Arenicellales > UBA868 > CAJXWH01. The sequence goes on along the minus strand of CAYFJI010000034.1, from coordinate 14,958 downwards.
AACCTTTCCCGGAAAAAAATCCGGGTTATTGGGTTGGCTCCGATCTTGGCCGCTTTTATTATTGTGGGGTTAAACGTAATCGGTCCGCATCGATTAGAATGGTATTGCGTAGCTTTTGGGTTGGTGGTTTATACCTCTTGGAGCGATCTCAGCGTAAATATTGCACTGGGACAAGATGCAAAAATAAAACAATTTTATCATTCCATTCCGAAATATGTCCGGTTGTTTGTGGTTGCTTGTTTCTTTTGGCAGATAACGAACCTCATGGTTTATTCATTAGGCGGGCGGGGGGTGATGGCCTCAGTCGTAGAAATAGGGGGGCAACTCACCGCATTATTTACGGCGTACTATGCGGCGTATATTATGATTTTTGACCCGTCGCGGGATTGACCTTATCGGGCAAACTCGTTGAATAAATCCCTGTGAAGTTCCTCGTAAAACTTTCTATCGGCTTGCATCTGTTTTTTCATTAAGTCTAAAATCTCACCTCTGAATAAATGAAATTGGTCTTTCCTTTCTTTAGAATTCAAGTCTCTATTTTCTGCCCGAGAAATGTCATATCGCTCTAAATTTTCGCGCATAATTCTATTATTTTCTTTTGTAGAAACTGATTTAAATAAAGTTTTAAACTCGTCCTTTGCTTCGGCCCACGCGACAGAAAAGACTTTTTCAAACTCCTCCCGGACGATGTGCTCGAGCGAGTACTCCTCGATCTCTGTCGTTCCCTTTTCCGTTCGATAGGAAACGTCTTCAAAAGTCATTTTTCCTTCAATTGATAAAATCCCCATGCGGGAAATTCGCAACAGTTCGCCCGCTCGGGTCTGTTGTTCTTTGGACGGGTCCAATTTGACGATATCAATTAAACCATGTTCGGCGAGTAGATCGGTTCGTTCTTGGATATGGTTAAGCGAAGCATATCCCAAATTGTGGGCAATTACACTCCGAGAAACTGCCAACCCGTGGGACATATTTGAAGGGCTTCGCGTGTTATATAACAACATCATGATTCGAAAATCTATGTGGCGAAACCAGTCAGGCCAATACCCGAAGGTCTGAGGATTTTTTAAAAAGTTTGATACAGGACCATGCCCGGCGAGTTCACTAAGTCCGCCCCGTCGTGGGATTATATGGATCTCTTGCGTTGTTTGGTTAGAGTTGGCCATATTGAAAACCTCGCTATCAAGGTACAAAAGCTCATTTATCCGATGTTTTCGTTTTGTTTTGTCGTGCAAAGATTTATATATAATAATGGTTATTAAAGAAATAGGATTTTACTCTCTAAGTGAAATCAAACGATGGGGAACTCTCTCAAGAGTAATAAAAGGAGTCTCCCATCGCCCAAAGACACCCCAGAGAATTTAATCCGGAAGTGAAACAATGAGAGACAATTACAATTATAAGACGACGCACCAAAAAGATAGCGGATTTCAAGAATTCTATACGGAAACAGATATTAAACATTTGGAGGACATGGCCCTTCATCATCCTTCCGAAACTTTTCGAAAAATTGCCTTTAGTTTGTTGGAACGTGAACAGGCGAGGAGGTCCTCGAATGAATAATTTCACGTTTGATCTTTTCCACGATGTCCGGGTGTTGGGCGATCATTTTGTACAACTCCGAGGCTTCCAAGAGGCTCGGATCTTCGGCGGCTCGATGGATAAGAGCGCTTTCAGCTTGGGCCAACTTCTCCCCGTGGAGATGAAGCCCGATATCATCGGCAACAAGTCCGCAGTTCATACAAGAAAGATACAAGTCATGGACGGGGGTGAAATACCCACACCGAGCACATTCTCGAATCGGGGGGGCTTGGGTGGTTGCTTCTCGGGGCTCCAATCCCATCCCTATCAAAATGGAATTTTCCAATTGATGAGGGCCAAAATGGGCGATATAGTTGGCGCAAGATTTACTTCCCCGCTTCCATCCGAAAATACTTTCAAGATGGGTTTGGGACATTCCCGCCGAAGCCTTAAACGAGGCCGCAGATTTTCGAAGGTTTCGAAGATGGCACGGTTTGACCGTTCGATCTATTCCCACACGGGAAGCAGCGGAATAAATCACCTTTCGGATAGCGCTCGAGTTGAGGCGTTGAGATGTTCCTTTCCTTCCCATGCCATACCACAACGGGGCGCCGGGGTCATGGCGTCCGGGGTGGGTTTTGAGGTATTGAATCAACCAAGGAGCGCCAAGCGTAACCGGAACCGTTCGGCGGGCGTTGACTTTATCGAATCGGATAAATGCAGAAACTCGGGGGGGCTTTCCGTCGATAAGTTCGACGGTGATATCTCCCACGTTCATCCCTTCGAAACTGAAAGGCCGGGGGCCAATATCAAAAGCCACCATAAGGATAGCTTGATCTCTTGGGTTAAAGCACGAATGAGCCATTTCAATAATATCATTATAGGAAAAGAGGCTCTCAATGGTCGGGGTCGGGTCGTAGTCTTTGGGGAGGTTCGAATTGATCCACTCCAAGGATTCCGGGACGCCATCGAGACAAAGCTCGGCGAACTTTTTAAGGACGAGCTTTCGGTCCCTTTTCGTCCACTCGCTCCACTCTTGGTTATTAATCATAATGATTATTTCTTCGGCCTTTTCCTTCGAGGTAAAAGCCTCATAAATGGGAAACGGGGTATATTTGGAAAGATAAAAAATATCTCCGAGATATTTATCAATACGAAACATACCATACCGGGCCGGATCAAGTTCCAATTTTCTCAAAAACAATTTGAGCAGCTCTTTAAATCGTGGGTCGGGTTGTTCTTCTATCAGTTCGATTTTTCGTGTAAGCTCTCGCCTTTTTTGGGCGAGAATCTCGGGCGTTTGTGTTGTCATTATATCTCCGGGTGTCTTTGTACCGTTGGACTTTCCCCTTGTCATGGGGGAGATATAAAACCATCGTCCAAAAATTACCGGGAGGTGAACCCCTGCAAACATAGCCTAATCCGGGCCATATTTTCGGGGGTTCAGGTCCCCGACGGTTTTGGGGAGGTGGCTTGAATGTCTTTTGATACAGTACACCTTCAGAGCTCTGAGGAGTTAAATCAACCCTCTGATGAATATGTCTCTATAAAGTGGCTAAATGCATACCGACAAGAACGCCGTGCAGATCAAGAACGCATTGAGGCGCTTGAATCTGAAATAAAACAGTTACACAAACTTATTTTACAAAATAGGCCCCAAGCCGTAGAATTTGAAAAGATGCTTCAAGCAGATTATAAGGGGCATTGGGAGGCAATCGGGCGAAAAAGTAACCAGTTCAACACAACCCAAAAGATCGCCATTGATATCGCTCATTTCTATTATGAGATGCTCGGGCTTGGAATTGAGATAAAAAGATATTCGGGTGGATATAAAAAACCGGATGTTTTACCCAATGTGTTAAAAACGGGCTCGGGGTCGGGAATTATCAAATGGTTTGACCGTCGCCGTAATATGGACATAACAACCCAACACATTAAGCGGGCGTTTAAGTTGTTATGTGAAGTCGGGAATGTGAACCACATCGCAACAGATGGGGGAATCGTTCGTTTTGAAATGGACACGGTCCAAGAGATCGAACCCCAAGGAATGGCCCACTATGCCCAAGAATATACCGGGAAGGCAGCAGATAAAAAAGAAGGTTTCACCCATACCGGAAACGCTGAAACCATCTTTGTTATTGGCTCCGTTGGTGGGTTGTTATACGGTCCAGATGAACACACCGAAGCAGAGGACCGAAAATATCACCGGGAAAAACAATATCATTCATATGCTGAATTAAAAAAGATTTACTCACCCCCAAATTATGCAAATGAATTATTTATTTCTAAGGGGGGAAAATGAGCGAATTCATCCCGATTGATTGGGTTCTCGAGGAGTTCGAATATAGCCACCAGTATGATTTTTATCAATTAATCGAGGGTTATCATTTTTATGATGATTCTAATCGAAAAGATGGGGGTTTTAAAATAGAGGTGTCCCATCCATGAACCCATTCAACAAACCCATTCAAGGCGTGAATGGCTTTTTTCTCCCGAGGGTTAAACCCCCTCCGTTTGAACGGGTATAACTATAAAAAAATTTAGTTATATCTAAACTGATAGCCGTAGGCTCGAACGAACCACATACACGGGTATATATACGTTCACTTTTTCCGTGTGTTTGGGGGTGATCCCCGTCAAATAACCCCTTCAAAGCTTGAATGGCTTTAGACGACTAGGGGCATACATGTGCAGAGTGAAAGTAAAGACGGCGCTCTCTATCATTTCCGATAGATTTAAGACGATGCATGACTAGTTATAAAACGCCTAACTTATAAAAGGTGGGCTAACTGGAAATGTCTTTGTAGAGAGGACTTCCGAGAATGTCTCTTTCAATCCTCTCTAAATCCAATTCGGAACTTTCCGGGGTTTCGTACGTCATTAGCGGTCCCCGGGAATATCCTCGTTTTAATCAAACAAGGAGTTTTTACTCCGCTCGTCTGTAATTTTTGGGGAGCTTCTAATCCCGGCGTGGGTAATATAATGATTTAAAAATACGGTGCTATCTAACTTCCACCCCAAAAAGGTCTTGACGTGGTTGGGGTCTAACGGCTCCCCTCCGTCACCTGTAAGGAGTTGAGTGGCAGCAGATCGCCGGAAGTCGTGAGGGCGGACATATAACGCCTTATGTGTTTTACTTTCTTCGTCTATGTCTTCGGGATACTGTTGCGCGTATACCTTCCCCGTTTGAATGACATAGCGCTGCATCTGCCGCGTAGATAACCGGGTCCCTCGTTGAGATACTAGGGGAAACTTGTAACTTTCTACCTTCGAACTCGCCGGGTTTTCTCGGTATCCGGTTTTTGATTTTCGAATAATTAACCAATAACAACCGTCCCGGTTGATGAGGTCCCCATCATTTAAGTTCCTCACTTCTGAAACCCGAAGGCCAAAAGATAGCAGCCGCATCACTTGGCGAGATAGCTCCGAGGTTCCACACGCGATGAATTTTTCTGTTTCTGCCCGCGACATCCAGACGGGGCGCCCCTTCTTTGTTGTTGAATAATGGCCCAATTGCATTTTATAAATTCACCGCAACCAATAAAATTAAAATTAAATTGACATAGGGCGCGATTCTTCGGAAGTCATAATCTACACCATAAAAAAATATCGACACCCGAACCCGAAGAGGGAGACGGGCGGGTTTTCCTTCTTTGTTATAATATGTGAATGGTTTCATTTTTTTAATTATTCTTCGACCTCTTCAAATAGATTAATAGTTACTACTTTTCCATCGCCATCCTCAAATCCGTGCTCCTTTTCATATGCGATAGCTGTTTCAAGGGCTTTTTCCATCCCTCGGATGACTGCCAAAGTCTCCCCCCTGTAGTCGAGGGAGTAGATGTTGTTGTCTTCTATTTCTCTGTTTTGGGTGTCTTTGATTTCTCCCATACTCTTCCTTACACCTCTAAGTACTTAACTATGGCGGATAATTTATAATATCAGACATAATAACACCATACCCGGGGTATTTTAGGGAAATTGATATCTAAATCGTTTATTTATGTCGCAAAAGGGGATAGTTTGCGACTTAGCTAAACAGCGGCCCGGTGTGAAAAAAGATAAAATAACCAAATACCGCACCCATCAACACCGCGACTAAACTCGATATAATTAAAACCGCATTAGTCGACTGCCCCGAAAGGGCCTTTAACGCTGCTTTGGTCATCTCTGACTGTATCGCCCGGTTTCCTACACCAAAACCCCCGGACTCAGAGAGCCGAGCGACTAACAACCGCAAAGAAATTACGAACCCCGTCCGACTGGATTCGTTTGATATCTCACTCGATACACTAGATGGAATAATTCCCACCATGTCCCCAATCTCGTCCCCCGTCTGTAGATATCCCGCATCTTCTCCGGGTTTGGTGTCAATTGGGCGAGAAAAAACTCGGGTTTCTAATTCATTCCTAAACGCCGCCTTTTCGGGGAGGTAGCTAATGCCAAAGGGTCTATTTCCTAACATCATCACCGAATTATTTTTTAAGGGTGTCCAGATATCACCCCGAAGAATTTCCCACGTGTCCGATTCTCCCCGGCGCATAGGAAGCAAAAAATAACCCTTTTGGGCTTCATAAAATAAACACGTCCCATTATTTGCCATCTGTCCCAACATAAAACACAACCCACCCAACGAACGAACCCCGACCAAGTAGGACAAGAGCGGAACTAAAACCAACCCCAAAAACGCCCCGGCCAACACAAGGAAAACAGTTAAAAGAACAGCCATAACGGAATCACCTCCCCGACTTGCTGAACGTTTGCGGGGCTTTGGAGCATGTCCGAAACATACATCAACCCGACCCCGGCGGCAAAGCTGATAAGAACGCTCCCCGTCGTTTTTAAAACATCAATATTGGAATATCCGGTTTGTGAAAGTCGAACATATCTTTTTAACAATTCAGGGAGTGAACTCTCCCCCGAAGCCATTAACAGACTCTCGCACCCGGACAAGTCGACGAGCTCGGGCTCGGTCTTAATCATGATATGGGCATTTATTCCCTGAATCTCCTTTTCTTCGTCCGGTTGTGCGGGCTTTTTCTCTTCGGGTTCGGGGACGTCGTTCCCCTTTTTTGGAGACCTCTTTCTTATTTCCTTTTCCGGGTCTTTATTTATTGACCGTTTGAACGTGTGTAAATGTTTCCCCGCTGAAACATGCTTTTTTATTTTGTCGCCATAGGCTAGCAACACCGGGGAAAAAATAAAACTAAATTTTTGACTTGTAATAAAAACCGGATATTGGGAATAACTTCCAATGTTTAAAAACGGGTTAGATATCCCATAACTATCCGCATAATAATTATAATTTTTCCGCCCGGCTTTTACCTCTTCACATAATAACTCATTATTATACGAAGACGAAACAAGCCGAAGCCCCCCGCCCTGACCTTGAAACATGAGGCGTTTATAATTTTTACACGACATATCAAAAAATAACAACGCGAGGGCGTGCGTTATCTTTTGGGGGAGTAAGCTCGCAAAGATCGAGGGAATGCATAATAACAACAACCCCACCACAACGCCAATTAATAACGGTATGAATATACTCATACTTGTTCCTCCTGCATTCTTTTTACGTGTCTTTGGACTGTTGTCCAAGAAATCCCCAATTTATGCCCAATAGCTCGCATCCCCATGCCTCTTGAATACATCTGATAAATTTCTTTTTTTATTTCTTCTGTTAATGGGTACCCTTTCCCCGTCCCCGTTGTATATCGTTTAAGTCGGGGATTCATCCGAACAACCCCCGGCGTTTTGGTTTATCCTGTTTCCGATCTTCTCGGAGTTCAGACACCGAAAACGTCTTACTTACATTTTCTAAGAGGAACCCGTCCCGGCTTCGATAGTGACGAGCGATCACATTCAATAAAACAGTACTCACGCTAATTTTTTCGGCGTCCGTTAATGGAGCTAAATAATCGTTTTCGTTATTCGTGCAAAAGCTCCGAAACTTTCCCGTCCATGCACTCGATGACGGCGGGAGACTTGCCAAAAAAAGCAACTCTATAGTTTTAGATAAATATTTCATCTCAATTAAATCCCCCCGTTCTTTGTAAAAACTTAAAACAAAATCCTGAGATAACAATCCCCGTAATGCTGCTTGGGAATGTTCAGGAATTCCCGAAGCGATTAACTTATCAAAAAACTCCGGGGACTCTTTGAAGTCGAGAACATTATCGCCGCCTATACCGGGGGCAAATTGCCCCCCTATTTCTATTTGGTTAAATTCGCTTTCACTCATGTTTAATATATATGGGTAGTGTCCTTTGCTCCGGCTCCACTCTCTCGAAGCCAATAATCTTCAATCCTAGTGATTGTGGTATGCGGGACGCCCATCCCCTTCCCAATTTGCCTATAACTTAGGCCTAACACGTGGTGCATTTTGTGAAATACCTCACCCAATGCCAAACGTCTTATTTGTTTTTCCGTTTTCACTTTTTTTTCACTTGTCACACTCTCGTAATTTTCCCGAAATTCTTCGAGATATTTGTCTTTTAATTCTGCGAGGTATTGATATGCCTCGGTGTGCTCGGTGTTGGGATAGTTAAACGGTTGGCCTAATCGCTTCCGTCTTACCTTCCCATCTTGGAAATTTACAATTATTTTATACGCAACACATTTTCCCGGAACTTCATCACAAACCAAATTATAGTTAGCAAGCTCGCGGACTCGTTTGGTAATGTGCTGCCAAGATCCGCACGTTGTAATCGTCCATATCTGTTTTACTCGTTGGACTTGGACAAGGTGAGAAAGCGTTAAAGTTTCTGTTTTTTGCCACCGTTGGGCCTCTAACCCGAAGACGTTCGCCTCGTCTAAAATCAGCGCCGTTTTTTGTTTGGCAGCGCTCCACGCGTCCATATACGTTAACGGGCTCATATGACACTGTTCAGAGGGAACCACCGGAGTGCTCCAATGGTGATTTAGTGCATAATATAACGCACACGCAAGCGAACTTTTTCCACTTCCAAGAGATGAGTTTTTTCCGGATATAATAATATATCCTCCGGCGGTTCGCTTCTCGGTGTGTTCGTTGAGATCCTGAAAAAACTCATGGCATTCCCACGCGTCGAGCTTCATGGCAAAGCTCCGGGATTCCATCCCAATAATGCCCAATACATAAACCCAACAGCAAACAAAAACAACCACCCACACAAAAACACGAAAAGGGTTAAATTGTCCATTATTTAAAATCCTCATCGTTTACGCCGGGGACTCGTAACATAATCGGGAGTTTATCATCTACAAATAAATTTAATTGAACAATTTCCATAAACCGCCGAGTTTCTCGGAATGCGGTTACAATTGCATCATATGGGATAACCGTATCTTGATACCTATTTTCTGCCCTTCCCGAACTGCCGAGCGTTGTCGTGTGTTCTCTGGTTGCGTACGTGATCCGTTCGGGTAAATCCACCACCCGGCCCAGCCCGTAAATTTCCCGTATCTCTGTATTGCAATACGTGACCACATCCGGAATATCTAACGCCCCGAGGTGGATCTCTTCACCATCCCAAAAATCGACCCCGATCGTTTTCGCCTTTTTCTTCATCATCGGTTCTAAAAAGATGAGGAGGGGGATCATTTTCCGCCGAAGACCTTCGGCAGCTTGGGCGATGGGAACGGGCCGGGAACTACTTCGAAGGGCTGCGATATCTGCAAAGGTGTCATACACCTGTTTTTCTAGATCAAATAACAATTCTAAACGTTTGAAATTCTTTGTTTCATAAATGTCCCCGGTTAACGCTTGAGGGACTTCATTCTCTTTAAATCCCGGGCTTTCTACCTTATTGGTTGCTTTGCTCATATTGTTTTAATTGATAGACCACAAAAAAGAAATTATACATAAAGTAGCACCAAAAAAACCCCAAAAACACGGCAAAAATGGCCTGTACTTTTACCAATTGCATCACTTGGGGAAGTGCAATAAAACCCAATAGACACACGCTTAAAATAGCCGAACAGCAAAACGAAACAACCGCGTCGGCGGGTTTGGTCAGTCCGCGAGATTTAGAGATAACGATCTCTTTTTCTGAGGTGAGTCCGTGCTCTACGATTTCCCTTACTGCGTCCGAAAGACTTTTAAACGGTTTGTCTTTTCGTTTATAATAATTCTCGATTTTTTCATATTCGTCCAGAGTGAACCGAACCCCGACGGTTTTTGATGTGCTCATGGTCTACCGTTTACAGCTGTTTTACACTGTTTGCAATGTTGTACAATGTCCCGACTTATATATTTTGCGCCATTTGGTTACTTTTGGATGTCAAAAATATCCAATTTCCTCAATAATCTTGATCAATATCAAGAAGTAGGAGCAAAAGCGTTAGGAGTAGAGCATCGCTTCGCTATCGGTGGCATAAGCATGATGCAGGCCGTCTTAGGTGTTGTAACCTTGGGCATAGGGATTTTAATCGGCGTTGTGGTGTATAATTCCATATCAACCGCCCTCCCGGCACCAACCCCCGGCAGTACTCTTTCAACCTTATTTAACTCAACAACCACGCAGTTCAGTTCGGCCTTAAGTTTTGGAGTAATATTTATAATATCTTTATGTCTAAAACGGGTAAACGATCGGGCTCGTGGTGCTCGTAGTCAGTATGGCTGCGCTTGTGTTGAAGGTAATTAAGGACATTTAAGCTCCTCTGGTGAGACAATGAAAACGGGCGGCAAATTAACCGCCCCTTACTGTTTTTTTGAGTTAATACTCTAAAATGTTACAAACGTTCACTTTTTCTGTTAATATTCGTACGTTTGATATTCTTCATAAAATACCGCCATTAGTACCATGAAGATCCCCGCCGCTAACATAATTAACCCACACACTTTAAAAATTACAAAATTCAACTTTGAGACAAGGGGCTCGATTGGGACGGCATTGGGTCCCCCTGCATCGATTGAAATGGCAACAGGCCCCAACGTATCAAACAGCGGACCCCCGACAATTAATAACAAATAGAGGCCGACAATAATCATACCAAACGAAAACATCGCATTGACGAGCTTCATCGCATGACCTCCCTTTCACTTGCATTGATACCCTTAACAATCAGCCACAACGTCCCAATAATGACTGCAATCAGTAAAAAAAACGGTTGTATAGCGTTGAGATTTGCCACCATATCCACACAATGCGTAATCGCTCCGCATTGGGCTTGTGTTTTCAATTGTTCGACAACGATATCAATTACAATATAAAACAAGCTACAACAAAGCAAATACCAGAAATATTTTATTAACGTTTGGCCGGGCATTATTTATACAACTCCACTTTTGGAACGTTTACTTTTGGAACGTTTACTTTTGGAACGTTTACTTTGTAATCGACCTCGGGGATATTTACCTCCGGAATATTTACCCGGGGGATATTAACCTCCGGAACGTTTACCCTCGGAATATTTACCCGGGGGATATTAACCTCCGGAATATTTACCCGGGGGATATTTACCTCCGGAATATTTACCCGGGGGATGTTTACCTCGGGGATATTAACCTCGGGGATATTAACCTCGGGGATATTAACCTCGTCTTTAAACAAGTCAAGCAAGAACCGCCGCCGGGTGCGTTCTGCGCGTTTCCTCTTGGCTGCGAATCTTTTTTGTTCTATTTCTCGGCGTTTGATATCTGCCCGGAGTCGCATCCGGAGCCGTGAGTTTTGTTTTAATTTTAATTTTTCGGGGACCTTTTGGCGAACGTCTAACCTTTGGGCGATGTCTTGGCGGACCCCGACCGCAGCCCCTTGAGCTTGCGCCGTTATCACATCCAAACCCGGCGTTTGAATCGGTGGGAACGGAATAGCATCGGGGGCCATATAATCCAAGTCAGGGCGTAACATAACCCCGGCCCCATCTGTTGGAGGGAAGTTAAAACGGAGCGCCGGATCGGTCCCGTAACCCATCGGATTTTGTAGCTGTTGGACCTGTTGCATTTGTCTTAATGTAAGAAGTTGCTGAGGGCTTAAAATAGCCTCCGGGGGCATATAATCGAGGTCCGCTTTTTCCCCCCGGAATACCCGAGAATCTATAACAGGGCCGAATTCCTCGAGCAATTGCTCTTGGTAGGCTTGCATCACCGGGTCTATTTGTTGCCGTTGGCGATAGTATGCAGTTTCGGCGCCTTGGAGCCCCCGCATAGTACGCCGTAAATCTGGAAACACAAAATCCATGCCCAACGCGATCGGAATGGCTTCGGGGAGATAATTTGCCGCCCTTCTCCAATCATACCACAGGGCATCTTCGGGGACATAAATAGGGTTTCGGTAAGGGGCGCCTTCTTGGCTTCTAATCGCCCGCAGTTCTGTTCTTAGGTTTGGAAATGCTACTTCTCCCATTTCAAACACCTGTTCCCATCCTAATCGGTCGAGCTTTCTCGCTTCTTGTAATGTGGCATCTAATGTAGCATCCATTGACGGACTAACCCCCCTTATTTCCGAAACCTCTTTTTCTAGCTCTTCGAGTAATTCCGAAAAATCGGCGGTTTTTCCGTACGCATCGAGATATTCCTCTCGTTGTTCTTTTAGCTCTTTAATTCTTTCAAGCCTTTCCTTTCTTCGTGCTATTGCTGCAAGTGCTTTGTCTGAGCGTTCTATCTGTCGGGGGGTTAACTCGTCCACTTCATAAATCTCCCCGGTTCTTGGGTTTCTCATTAACGGCGAAAAGTCGACCCGCGACGTCATTCCGGTCCCGATGGGGGTTTCAATTATACGCGGCCCATAGCCGGGGATAGTAATCTCGGTCGGGATAGATATCAGCTCTCCGGGTCGGGTGAGTTCTATAAAGCCCCCGGGAGATTCAACGATCGGGGTGTATGTTCTTAGTATATAATCGTCCAGACCCCGCCCGAGCCTTTGGGCGCCTCTTGCGCCATATCTTCCACCCTGTAACATCGCTTGGAGCGCGAGTTCTTCAACCCCTAACGAGCCCCCCATCCGGGCAGCAAATCCCGGATATTTTAGATTTAGCGCCGCCTCGAGTGCAGCCTCTCCGGGTTCCGTTACAAACTCGAACCCTTTCCCAAGTGTTCGCGATACTGCCCCACCTTTTGCAAGTGTTCCCGCAATAAAAGGATACGCGATTAATTCGCCCGCGAGTTGTGCCTCAAAGAGGTCCGGGTCTTTTCGATAACTTTCTTTTATTCCGGGAATAATTCCCGCCCCCCAATCGACCACGCCCGCCCCAATTGCTGCCGCTGCCCCGATGCGGTCCACGTTGGGAGTCATATAATACCCACTGTCTCCCCACGCGTCGGCGGTTCGTGCTGCCTGATATTCTTCTTTAGTTAATCCGCCTCGATAGATATCTCCGGGAACTTGTCCGACCCCTATTAAAAAATCAAGCCCTGACGGAATATCTAACAGGTTAAGGCCCGCCTTTGCCATTTCGAACCTTTTCCGTTCGTCGCGTAGTTGCATATCTAAGAGCGCCCCCGCATAGGGTCCAAGGTCGCCCCGAGGTGGTAAAAATTGCATACGTTCCCCGAGTGCATACCCAAACCCAACGGGTCCGAAAAGAGAATCGGCACTTTGTCCCGGCGATATATACGACGGGGCCAATTGTGTCCGTTGTATTTGGTCTAACGTGGTCCCGGTTCCGGGGAAAAAGGTATCGGCGGCGACTTGCCACACCGGAGGAATTCCCGCTTTTGTCTGTTGGTAGATCATAGACATATCTTGGAGATTTTGGCGGGTTTGGTCCCAATTTGGAAGCGGTGCGGTGTAGGGTCCAAATGGTTTAATCGAACTGCCCCGGGTAAAGATGGGAGTCATTGGGGGAGGAGGCAAAAACGCGGGAATGTCGTAAACTTCGCTCTGTAGTTGATAGCTTTTTTCTGCTCGGTCGAGCGCATTGGCGAACGCTTGGAGTTGGTACCCGCTCGGGGCCTCTCGTCTGAAAAAATCGCTTTCAGGTTGGAGTATATTGAACATTTTCGCAGCCTCGGAACGTATTCGGTCGGCTGACATACGCGGAGGCCCTGAGCCCCCCCATTTGAAGCCCTCACCCAATTGCCAAGCTAAAAGCGCTTCTTTGCGTCTTTGTTGAAAGCCTTTTTGCGTTTCTGTCAAGATCCAATCGTTGGGGGTGCTTTGTGTTAATGTAGAAAGTCCGAGTTTTACCCCTGCCCGTTGTTCGGGGGTTAGTTGCTGCATGATTTGGGCAGAAGGACTAAACGCCACGGGTTGGGTTTGGGTCGTTTTCTGTTGGGTATAGTCTACGGGTTGATATCTTCCCCCTCCGCCAAAGGGTGCGCCCGTACCCGTTCCAAAAAATGCCCCGGCGGTTGGTATTCCTTTTTTCGTGCTTGTGTCGTATGCCTTTTGTGCGCTTGTCGGTTGGAATAAAAGCTTTTTCGGGGCATTCGGTCGACTATCATAATAATAATAACCGGAATCCTTTCCGGGGACTGCCCCCGTCTCAACGGCTACAATTTCGCGATATTGTTGTTTTACCATTATAGTTTATCCCTCCCCCGTAATGCATTTGCCGGGGCGTTGGTCATTACGTCGATGAATACACCCACGACCATAATAACCGCACAAACGGCGGCTATGATTTGAATGGCTGCATAGTCGAACAGCTTCCCGGCGGTTCCGATATCTGCATAAACCGCGTCACTATATAACGCAACAAGGGCAAACAACAACGCAGCGAACGGACCCCCGACCCACACCGGGACACGATATAAAAAGGTTACATACGCCGAAAGCACCGCCAAGACAATCAGCAGCATAAAGACACCCTCAGAAATCATAAAAAGCCCCCTCTCCATCCGGAAAAGATGAGCACAACCCCACCCATTAAAATAATAGCGATCCCGATTTTTCCAAAGGCCAAGTTTAATAAATCCGTGGTTAAAATGTTGGCGTCACTTTGGACGTGGTATTGATAATCAATAGTAAAATTTGAAGCGTGGGAGTTTAATAATGGATTATTTGCCACGTTTAGCGTGGTAATAACTCCCGTCCCCGCGTCCCATTTATAGTGAATTTTAGGAGCGGCTAAAATTTGATTGGTCCCACTTTTATTTGTTGCTACTCTTACATCTCTCGAATATTTCACCCCGTCAAGGTTCGAACCATCGAGGACGGTGGCGGCTCCGGCGACGGGTGTCCATAGCTCCCCGACGATGGTCGCCTCTTCTCCATGTTGGGGGGCATAGTTTAAAATAAAGACAGAAACGCCGATTAACACGATTAAACACACAAAACCGAACGTTTTTCCATCCATTTAATAACCATTTGGCTCGAAACCGCTTAAAATTGTTGTATATTGAGATAAATTTATCCCTTTTTAAAACATTTGTTCCATTATATGGAACAGAAAGCCGAAATTTTAGAACGTTTGGCGGATTGCATGATCGAAAATGATATCGAACCCGAAGAGCTAATCTCTGAACTGGTCGAGGTTCGAAAACTTCCCGTTTCTCGGCGGGCCGCGTTGGGCCTTGGT
>CAYFJI010000033.1:0-19127 GCA_964343365.1 uncultured Acidiferrobacteraceae bacterium | reverse complement strand
CTTCCCTGGATAGGAAAAGAATTTAACCTAGGACGACTCTCGTTCTGCTCTCAACAAAGATTATGTGAATATTTGGGAGTAACACCAGGTAGTGTCTCACCACTTTCTCTGATTAATGATACTAAGCAGGCTGTTTCATTCATGCTAGAGAAAGAAATTTTAGAATACAATACTATATGCTTGCACCCATTAGACAATACTCAAACGACAAGCATATCTCTTCCTAGTCTAATTAAGTTTATAGAATTTACTGATCATAAAACCAATTTTATTAATTTAAATGCTTATGAAAAAGAGGATAAAGGCTAATACGACAAAATCTGTTCCAGGGAAAAAAATTACGGATCCCTCAAAAATCCAGTTAGACAGCGCAATTAGTGTATTCGACGGGCATCTTCAAATAACACAATATCGTTTACGTCATGAACTTTTTCAAGGTGGCTGGAGTCAGACTTTGTGTAGAGAAGTAATGTCGCAGGCTAGTAACGCTGTAGCGGTGCTTCCGTTCGATCCATATCGCCAAGAAATCGTTCTTATAGAACAGTTCCGTATCGGGGCGTGGGCATCACAATCCGATGATCCATGGATTCTAGAATGTATCGCAGGCTTAAGTGAAGATGCAGAAAATACTCAAGATGTGGCCATACGGGAGACATTAGAGGAATCTGGTTGTTCTGTACTGCAACTTCAATCTATCGCGACCTACTATACTACTCCTGGATGCAGCGATCAAAAAGTAAAACTTTTTTGTGGTGAAATCGATTCAAAAGGCGTAGAGGGTATTCATGGTGTCAAAGCTGAAGGTGAGGATATTCGAGCATCAGCCTGGCCAGTAAATCATGCATTCGATCTACTTAAAGAAGGTGAAATTTGTAATTCAACGACCATAATTGCGCTTCAATGGCTAATGATTAATATTGAATCTTTAACTGCTCAATGGACTGGCGCTTTAAAAAATTAAGGTCAATTAATGTCAAAATCTCGCAGTAAACGAATTAAACTGGATGTATCCCATCTTCCACCACCGATCCGTTGAATGTTTCCATAAAATTCGTTCACTAACGCAGTTACAGGCAGCAGACTTCCATTACGCCTAGCTTCATCCAAGCAAATGTTAAGATCTTTTCTCATCCAATCAACTGCAAACCCAAAATCAAATTGGCCCTGATGCATCGTTAAACCACGATTTTCCATTTGCCACGATTGCGCTGCACCCTTTGAAATTACATCTAGTACAGTTTCTACATTTAACCCTGCCTGCATAGCAAAACTCAATCCTTCCGACAATCCTTCAAGCAATCCAGCTATACAAATCTGATTGACCATTTTTGTTAATTGCCCGCTACCCGCAGGTCCCATTAATGTAACTTTTTTGGCATAACTGCCAATAATCGTTTTTGCCTTTTGGAATGAGCTTTCTTCTCCGCCCACCATTACAGTTAATGAGCCATTTTCGGCGCCTGCCTGACCGCCTGACACTGGTGCATCAAGGAAAGCACACCCGACCTCAAGACAGTCTTTAAATAACTCTCTCGCGATGATGGCGGAAGCCGTTGTATGATCGATCAAAATCGTATTTTTATTAAGACCTTCGAACACACCAGACGTGCCTTTTGTAACTTCACGAACATCATTATCGTTTCCGACACACATAAATACAATCTCGGACCCATCTGCTGCTTCAGCAGGAGTGATGGCAAGCTTCCCGCCAAATTCTTGTACCCAATCTTTTGCACGTTTCAACGTACGATTGTAAACCTTGACCTCAAAACCACAGCGTGCTAAGTATCCTGCCATGGGATAACCCATGACCCCTAAGCCAATGAATGAAACTTTACTAATTTCCTCTTGATTTTCTCGTAACTGACTCATTTTTCCTCCTGATTCAGTGGATAACCCAAAATATCAAGTGTAACATTATGGTCAAAGGTCGTATTCTGCCATGACAATAAAGCAAGCTACAATCTAACCAAACCGATTTGCTGGTCATCTCAGGATATTTTTAAAGTCGAACAATATCTACCCACACAAGTGCAAACGATTAAAAAATGACGCCAGAACAACAGAAGCGGTACAGCAGGCAAATTAAGCTACCACAAGTTGGAGAAGCTGGACAAAATAAACTACTGCGCTCTAGTGTAATGATTGTGGGACTTGGAGGACTTGGGTCGCCGGTAGCTATGTACTTGTCTGCAACAGGAATCGGAAAAATGATTCTGACCGACTATGACCACGTTGATGAATCCAATTTGCAACGCCAAATAGTTCACAAGAACGCTAGTATAGGTCAATTAAAAGCATCCTCCGCACGGGAAACATTGCTCAGTATTAACCCTGAGACTGAGATTTTAGCTTTGAATTATGAGCTAGATAGTGACGAACTGATTGAACAAATAAAAAATGTAGATGTAATAGTTGACTGCACAGACAATCATCCAACACGTTTTGAACTAAACCGAGTCAGTGTCCTTACAGGAACCCCTCTTGTTTCTGGAGCTGCTATACGATGGGAAGGACTAATATCCTGTTTTTTTCCTACTAATAAACTGAGTCCTTGTTATCAATGTCTATTTCCAGATACGGAATTCGAAACAGCGACTTGCGCTATGGAGGGCGTGATCGCGCCAATTGTAGGAATAATTGGTTCGATGCAAGCAATGCAAGTCATCAACTGCCTTCTCAGAACTAGTGATGGACTTATGGGAAAAGTACTAATGTTCGACGGTATTACAATGGAATGGGAAACTATAAATCTCATTCGTAACCCCGAATGTCCAGCCTGCTCAAATAAAAATAGTAACTAAACTGAAATGCAATTTAAATAAGCTTAGGATTGATCGGCTGCATGTTCAAAGTAAATGTCTAACTGCATCCCTTTCCTCTTTTAGTTCATCTACCGACGCCATAATTCGTATTCTGCTCGTGGAATCTAATGCTAGATCAGGTACAATTGATATTTTCCCCGATCTACAACTCACAGGAAAAGAACACATCAATCCATCGTCTATCCCATAACTGCCATTGCTCATGATTGCCATGCTGGTCCAATCTCCTGACTCAGTTCCATTAACCCAGCTACGAATATGATCAAGCGCAGCAGCTGCAGCTGATGCAGCACTCGATGCACCTCTAGCTTTCTGTATAGCTACGCCTCTTTGTTGAACATCAGGAACAAACACAGACTTGACCCACTCTCCATCCACTAAGTCTTTAGCAGACTGACCACTAAATTCTACATGAGAAATATCAGGATATTGAGTAGCAGAATGATTACCCCATATACTCATTTTTTTTATCTTGCTACAATGGGTTCCCAAATATTGCGCTAACTTATAAATCGCCCGATTATGATCAAGTCGTGTCATAGCTGTAAATTGAATAGGATTAAGATTTTTAGCATTTGATGATGCAATGAGTGCGTTAGTATTTGCTGGATTACCAACAACCAAAACACGTACTTCTCTTTTTGCACTTTCATCTAATGCTTTGCCTTGGTCTGAAAATATTGCAGCATTGTGAGATAAAAGATCTTTGCGTTCCATTCCCAAAGTTCTTGGTCTTGCACCAATTAGAAGAGCATAGTCGATATCGCCAAATATATCCCGAGCATCCGATCCAATTTTAATTGATTCTAATAATGGGAAAGCTGAATCACTCAATTCCATTACTACGCCATTAAGCGTTTCCATACCATCAGGAATTTCTAACAAATGTAAAATCACAGGCTGATCTTGGCCTAACATGTCCCCTGAAGCTATACGAAATAAAAGTGAGTAACTAATTTGTCCTGCTGCTCCAGTCACCGCTATTCTTACCGCTGATTTCATCGATAGACTCCAATTATATGTAATTCAATTATATTAACACTCCAGCATTATAAAAATTCAACCAAGGTTCGTCCAATAAATTGCTCTCTCCAGCCATTCAGCAATTTTATGTCTGTGTCTCCGCGAATCAGTTTACGGATATCCCTCTTGGAGCAGACCGCTGCTGATACAATATTAAATTCGGAGCATATATTTTGGAGTTTATCCCAAAGAAATTTTTCTTTCTTTTTCTCTTCGTAAGTCAAACGAGAATGGCCCACTATAGGAACAAAGGAATATTGCTTTTGCTGACCTTTTTTTACTGCTAGGATAAGATCTCGGAACCACGATTTCGCGGCAAGTTTGGCTAGCATAGGATGACTGCTAAGATCTTCCAATTTTCCTGGCAAAACTTGTCCGATCAGAATCATATTGTTTGACGAAAGTATCCATTCTCTAGGTAGATTTTGTTTCATAGCCACTGTCTCACGCCATATTGCGAGCTGATGCACAACGCTTTGTCCTTCCTGATCCAGATCCCGGGCGCGTAACTGTACTTTATGAATTGCTCTAGCCGCGCCAAAATCAACCGAATTTGAATTACTTAATCGCTCACAATCTTCACGAACCCATTTATCTCGACCATAAGCTGCCAATTGCTGATCCAAAGTTTTATAGATTTGACCCAAGAATCTCGCATCATCAAGTGCATACTGTATTTCGGAATCGTTCAACGGCCTCTTTGACCAATCTATCCGCGTGTGTGTTTTGGGCAAATTAACTGAACAAATAAGTTTCGTTAATTCAGCATACGCAATTTGTTCTCGATATCCACACAACTGAGCGGCAATTTGTGTATCAAACAAGGGTTTCGGTGTTGAATTAAAAGCCACAAAAAGTGCCTCGACATCTTGGCGAGCAGCATGGAATATCTTCTTTATAGCAGGATTTCTCAAAAATGATTGAAACAACGAAAGGTCCAAATCTGCAAGTGGGTCTATACAAACCGTAAACTTGGGGCATGATAGTTGCAATAGACAGAGTTTAGGGTAATATGCGCCTACCCTATTAAATTCCGTATCCAAACCAACCCATGGCGACTCGCACGCCATTTTACATAACTCCTCAAGTTCTTGCTGATCAGCAATTATCCTATTCATAGATGCTCCAGTATATTCGCAGAAACCACTTCAATATTAGACGTATCGAAGGTGCTTGCTCCAAAAAAATATAATTGAATTGACCAAAGTGTTATCATCTACATATATACACCTAGTATTTGAACGTATTAAACGAGATCTCCATGCTGAACTACTTTAGACTGTTTTTCGATCTTTGCCTATTTCGGCAACCAGCCGCAAACGTGCCAAAATCCGACACATTGTTGCTGGTGACAGCTGGAACGGCAATAATTAGCGGAGCGATCAATGCCGTCCCTGATTATAGAGTTTCGGGAGCTCTTCTGGTATCTACTATTCAGGTCTTATTTTTCGCATTAATTATTGGAGTGACTCTCTTTTTACGTCGGCGACGAGAGCGCTGGGTGCAAACGACTACTGGTATCTATGGAGCCATTACTATCCTCCAGCTAATAACAATCCCACTTTCTGGTTGGCATGCTAGATTATTAACTCCAGATCTTTCGGGTATGAGTCTGACCGTACCATTAATCGCGATAGCAGGTATTTCGATTTGGACACTTGCTGTTACAGCATCCATCCTAAGGCAAGCAATGCAAATTCCAGTAATAGCAGCAGTTTTAATTATAATTGGAAGTCAAGCTTTACTACTAATGCTAGTATTTGTAATTGCAACCCCAATCGTGGGAACTCTATGAAAATACCACCGAGCAAATTAATGAAATTGAAAACCTTACTCTTGCTTGTTTTAGCTAGCATCTTAATGTGCGGCAATTCAACTGCCCAGGAATTTATCGAGGATGTTAATTTTGTTCGCCTAGATAAGCCTCTCGCAGTACAAACGGGAGAAAAAATTGAGGTCCTTGAGATCTTTTGGTATAGATGCCCTCATTGCTACAGACTTGAACCATACTTAAACCGATGGCAAAAAAATCTTCCTGAATATATAGAGTATATAAGATTGCCGGCAGTTCTTACCAAGTCCTGGGAATTTGATGCTCGTGTTTTTTATACATTTGATGCACTTGGTCTAACAGATGTATTACATGATGCCTATTTCGATGCAATTCATAAAGAACGTCGATCACTTCTGACAGAAGATCAAGTTGCTAAATGGGCTTCGGAGTTCGATATAGACCAACAACTTTTTATCGATACATTTTTGAATTCATTCTATGTCAATTCAAAAGTGGAGGCTGCAAATAAGCTCACTCGTGCATATAAAACTGATGGTGTTCCGACAATAGTAGTTGACGGAAAATTTAGGACAAAAGTCTCTCTTGCTGGTGGCCATGACGAACTAATAGATCTAATTAATTATCTTGCTAGTTTGGCTGAAAAAGAACGTTCTAATTGAACAGGAGCATAGTATATTTGTCTAATATAAATCCAGTGGAAAACGAATTTGAAATTTTTTTTCATGTTGGATTAGGGCGTGCCGCATCTACTTTTTTACAAAACAGGATATTCCCAGAACTAGAAGGCATTCGGTACATACCACGAAATAGATATCGGCAATTCTCAAAACTGATCGAGAGCAGTAGCCACAAAAAATATTTGATCTCTCGTGAAGCAGCTTTAAGACTTAATTCTCGACTTAACGAATTCGCTGACTATCGAAAAGATGGAAAAGTTATCCTTGTATTACGAAGACATGACCAATGGTTAGCATCCCACTATCGCCGATATGTAAAGAATGGTGGTAGCTATACATTTGAAACTTTCATTAATATGGATACCAGTAAGCCCAAGTTTTTTGGTGTTGATAACATTCAATTCATGAAAATGATTGAAATGATTGAAAATTATTTTGAATCTCCACCACTTGTTCTATTTCAGGAAGAACTTACCAACAACCTGGAAGGATTTATTGCTCGCCTTACTACTTTTACTGGAACTAAATGCAATTTATCCCAAATCAGACCAGACAGAGTTCACAAATCCTATGACTCAAAACAATTAAAGATTTCGAGACGAGTGGGATCACTACTGTTTACACCGCTACCAAAACCGCATCCTAACCCAACAATACATAGATTTAATCGTAGAATGCATCTAATATGCTGTCATCTAGTTCTCCTTCTCGCTAAATTAGTGCCGGCGTCACTTGTTGGAGATGAACCGCTGATTGCACCAACACACCTTGCTCGTATACGCGAAGAAACAGCTCAAGATTGGGCATTATGTAAAGCATATGCAGAAAAACATAACCCATTACCTAATCAACCAATAAGTTTCAATTAGTAATATTGGATTTTCAGTGAAAAGGATTTCTTGCTTCGTAAATGGCTGGTATTCTCTTTGACAAAAATAGAGACAAACAACTTAAATGAGTTCATCGTTGAGTGCATAATTAAATTACTAGAAATGGATGCAAAAATCTAAATAAATCATTAGAATTAGGTAATACCATCACCTTTCCGTTTAATCTCGACTTTGCAGATCGGGGTAAAAGAATCCTACAAGGAATTTAATCATAACCGGTCTAAATAATGACAGATTCAAAGCCAAACCAAAAAAAAATTGAAGCCTCAGTTTCTCTGGATCGCGAGCAATTCGGGCATTTAGAATATGCTATACGCAAGATAGAGAAAGCTGATCTACCAAGCCTATCTACCGACGGAAGTTGTTATCGATATGTCGTAGCAAACACTGTTTCTCAGGTGACTGGCTATAGGCAAGGAACTAAAGAGGAAGTAATTGATTACTGTGGCATATTGGTGGAAGATCTTAATCAAAGAACTATTCCTAAGAAAAAAACCTAATCTTCTAAATTGATAAAACCTCTGCTGTGGAGTATATCGTCTTTTGCGACATCGCCGAGCTCTTGATACAAGTAAGTACAGCTACGCAAGCGATCAGCGCATGTTCGCCCGACAGATAAAAAATTGGCCTATCTAGCTCTTTACCGACGGTATCCCAAAATGCTTGCTTCAATAACGCTTAACATGGGGATTAAAGAAGCGTCTGATTTGTGATCGTACCCAGAAGTATAAATTTCCCATCAAAGCTTCTCGATTTGGAATGGTTTGTTATACAACATGACGTAAAAAAATAATCTTTAAACAAGGTTTTCTAAAAACTTTGGATAAAAAGGTAATGAATATGCTGCTCCATAGCCAACTATCGCCGAATTCGTAGTTAACTTATGAAAAACCCAATATTGACAACCAAACGAAGGTTTAGAATTTGCGACAACAAATATCTCTCAGTCTGTCAATTTCATCTAAGATACGATTACTATTTCTGGGACAATTGCAAAAAGCAAATAATACCTAGATACTGCCTATTCTTGTCGGCCATATCGGGTTTTGGGTTTAATGGAAAAAACCTGGCGCCAAAAGTAATGACCAATTAGACCCATAAATAACACTCCCACTGCTATTACTAAAGGCAGCAATCCCATCCCCTGTAAGAAGGTAATAGCAAAAAACACGAACCAAAAAAACGACACCAGCCATATAACGATTACCCCCGCCCTAAAAATTATTTTTATTTGTTGGCTCATATCTTTATTCTACTAAAACATAAAACAAAGACGCCCACTATTTAGTGGGCGCCGTGATGGTTTATCGCAGTGAACATCATCACTGGATAGCAAGTGTCTACTCTAATTTAAGAGGTTTCTCCGAAACTTAAAGTAAACACCAAAGTTCACTGTGAATAATGACCTATCACTAGACATTTTGGATCACCCCCTTAAAAGTTGTTCATTGAACCCTTAGTTTAAGCTTAGTTGGCAAGTTAGACAACGATTTAATTCTGATTTGTTTTGAAACCAACGTCTCCATCAGAAAAACTGCGGAAATTAGACTATAGAGTCAATTCTTTTCTAACAACATAAAATTTTGATCTCAAATGGCATTTTTGGAAAATTTTTTGTTTTTTCTGATCATATACTATTCAAAGATCAATCAGCAGAGAATCTTTGAGTAAAGGTAGCTAATTCGTTTAACTTTTTAAAGCCATAACCAGCATCTAGAATTTCACAAGCTTTTTTCACTCCTGCATCTAGGGCAGTGACAAGATCGCATGCATAAATAGCTGCCCCCGCGTTTAATGCAATCATATCATAGGCAGGTCCTTGCGCCCCCATCAGTGCATTTTTCACAAGACTAAAACTGGCAGCAACACTCTCTACTCGCAAGTCTTCAATCGACTGAAGATTAAACCCGAAATCGATAGGTGAAATCTGGTAATCAAGAATGCGCCCGTTTTTTAACTCCGAGACGTTTGTAGGAGCAGCAATGCTAATTTCATCTAATCCATCATGGGAATGGACAACAACTGTATGAATACTTCCTAAACTTTTGAAAACTTCAGCTATCGGCCTTACCCACTTGCGATGGAAAACTCCAACTAATTGAGATTTTGCGCCAGCAGGATTAGTCAACGGCCCTAGCAAATTAAACATAGTACGAATACCTATTTCTTGTCTAGGCCCCACAAGATGCTTGAATGCTCCATGATGAGCTGGTGCAAACATATAACCAATACCAACAGATTTAATTGTTTTTTCAACTTCGCTAGCTGTTAAGTTGATATTTACTCCTCCTGCTTCCAATAAATCAGCGCTACCTGATTTTCCAGTTACTGCGCGATTTCCATGTTTGGCGATAATTGCACCAGCCCCAGCAGCCACCAACGAAGAGGCAGTAGAAACATTAAATAATCCCGCACCATCACCACCAGTACCAACAATATCTAAAACATTGCCGGAATTTATTACCACTTTCGCTGCGAATCTTCTGACAACTTTAGCAGCGGCAGTTATCTCTTCTACGGTTTCCCCTTTTACTCTAAGCGCGACCAAAAAAGCGCCGATCTGAGCAGGTGTAGCATTACCTTGCATAATCGTCGTAATCACATCTTCCATTTCATCGCAGGTTAGATTGCGATTTGCCACAAGAACGTCAATTGCCCTAACCAAGTCCATGCTTTTCATACCAAATTTGTCAAGTGATATATTTCTATTAAGGTATTAATATTGTTGCCCCGGTTGTTTGTCGCGATTCAAGATCTGCATGTGCTGATGCAACTTCTCTAAGAGAATATTCTTGGTTGATATCAGCCTTAACTACTTTATTCTTGATAGCATTAAAAAGTGAAGATGCTATTTCATCAAGATCTTCACGTCTGCTTGTATAATCATTTAAAGTTGGGCGAGTAAGAAACAAAGATCCTTTCGTTGATAACAGTTGAGGATCAATTGGCTGGACGGGTCCTGAGGATTGTCCAAAAAGGACTGCCATACCGGTTGGCTTCACGCAATCGAGACTAGATAGGAATGTGTCTTTTCCAACAGAGTCATAAACTACATCAACCCCCTTGCCGTCTGTAAGTTCTTTGACTCGCGATACAAAGTTTTCTTCTTTATACAACACTGTGTAATCACAACCATGAGAGTGAGCAAGGTCCGCTTTAGCATTTGATCCAACTGTTCCAATAATCTTTGCCCCTAAATGTTTAGCCCATTGACACGCGATTAAGCCAACCCCGCCTGCTGCCGCATGCAATAAAATGGTAGTATCTTTTCCTACTTTGAATGTTTTTGCCAAAAGATAATATGCAGTCATGCCCTTGAGCATCATAGCTGCTGCAGAACGGTCATCAATATAATCAGGTAATTTTACCACCCGTGAAACTGGCATCAATCGATACTCGGAATAAGCTCCTAACGGAGGTGACGCACAAACAACCCTATCCCCAGTTTCTATATCTAAAACTCCTTCACCTACTGCATCAATGATACCAGCGGCTTCTGTTCCTGGTGTAAAAGGGAGTTGAGGCGGTGGATAGATTCCTGATCTGAAATAGGTATCAATAAAATTTAAACCAATTGCGGTATGGCGGATAAGCACCTCACCAGCAGCAGGTGGACGTAACTTTACTTCTTCTAATTGTAAAACGCTTGTATCACCAGTTTCGTAAACTCTGACAGCGTAGCTCATCGAACAATCCTCTTTTTTTTTCGAATAGATATTTTAATCCGAGCTTCTATTTTGGGAAACAATTAATAAAAAATAATAGTTAAACTAAATTCTTTATATTATACTGTTTATTTATACAGTATAATATAATAATGATTAAATATTCTGAACTACACTGCGTTTCTAATTTCAGTTTCCTTAAAGGAGCATCATATCCAGAAGAATTAGTGCAACAAGCTAAATCTCTCAACTATAGCGCGATCGCCTTAACTGATGAATGCAGTATAGCTGGTGTCGTAAGGGCGCATGTTGCCGCAAAAAAATATAATTTACCTTTAATAATCGGAAGCATATTTTCACTTGCTGATGGTCCAGTCATAGTTTTGCTTGCAACAAATAGAAAGAGCTATGGTAGCTTGGTTCGACTTATAACACGAGCAAGACTTGCAGTAAAAAAAAAGGCTATTATTTAACCAGAAGCAACATTCACGAAATCGATATTTCTGAATGCCTAGGAATATTAATATCTGATTCATCTCCAGACATTAAAAGAAATATTGAGACACGGTATAAACAACTTAAGTTAGATGCTTTGTGGTTAAAAAAACTATTACCTGATCGAATTTGGATTTCTGTTGAACAGTCTTCTAATAGCTTTGACTATCAACATTTTCTTTATCTAAAAGATATCAGTATACAAACATCTATTCCATTAGTTGCTACTGGAAATGTACATATGCATATTCGTAGTCGTCAAAAACTTCACGACACACTCACAGCAATTCGACTTGGAACTACTATAAATAAAATAAAGCATAGATTAAATAGAAACGCAGAAAAACATTTAAGAACATTGGATTTGCTTGATAGGATATATCCACGGTACCTCTTATATGAAAGTTTAAATATTAGCAATCGTTGTAATTTCTCGCTAGATGAGATTTATTACTCTTATCCAAGTGAATTTATTCCGAAAGGCTACACAAAAACTAGTTATCTAAACAAGCTTACTAGTTGTGGAATGAAAAAACGCTGGCCTCATGGGGCTCCACAAAAAATTTATCAACAAATTAAACGTGAGTTAAGCTTAATTGAGGAACTTAGCTACGAATGTTACTTTCTCAGTGTATATGACATTGTAAATTTTGCAAAAAAAAATAATATTCTCTGTCAAGGTCGTGGATCTGCTGCAAATTCAGCTGTATGTTATTGTCTTGGAATTACAGAAGTAGATCCAACTCGTATAAACCTTCTCTTTGAACGATTTATATCAAAAGAACGTAATGAACCACCTGACATTGATATAGATTTTGAACATGAAAAAAGAGAAGAGGTAATTCAATATATATATCGAAAATATGGTAGAGATCGTGCAGCACTAACCGCTTCTGTTGTTACTTATCGATCTCGCAGTGCGATACACGATGTAGCTAAAGCACTTGATATTAATGTAGGCCAAGTTGGTCAAATTGAAAGGTACATGAAATCACCGAATATCAATCAAATAAACTTAAAAATGATTGATCCTCTCATACACCAAGGACTTCAAATAGTAAATGAACTTATAGGTTTTCCTCGCCATTTCTCACAACATCCAGGTGGATTTCTACTTTCTCATGAACCACTCTCTAATATCGTCCCAATTGAAAATGCTTCTATGGAAGAGCGTACAATAATTCAATGGGACAAGAATGATATTGATGCGCTCGGCCTTCTAAAAATTGATTGTTTAGCACTTGGTATGTTGAGTGTTATCGAAAAAAGTCTCAATCTTATAAAAATACACCGCGGCAAAAATCTATCAATATCTACAATTCCATCGGAAGACAAAAATGTTTATAAGATGATTAGTAAAGCCGACACAATCGGCGTATTCCAGATTGAATCAAGAGCGCAAATGGCAATGTTGCCACGATTTCAGCCAAAATGCTTTTACGATCTAGTAATAGAAATCGCCATAGTGCGTCCTGGCCCAATACAAGGTGATATGGTTCATCCTTATCTTAAACGAAGACAAGGAAAAGAAACTATTACCTATCCTAGCAAGGATGTACGACATGTACTTGAGCGTACGCTCGGAGTGCCAATTTTTCAGGAACAAGTAATACAGCTTGCTGTAATTGCTGCAGGATTTTCACCTGGTCAAGCGGATGAGTTACGTCGCTCTATTTCTTCATGGCGAGATAATGGCGATCTAAAGGATTATCGAACACTTTTATTAAATGGTATGAAAAAACGCGGCTATAGTGTTACTTTTGCCCGCCAAATATACCGTCAGATACTTGGTTTTGCAAAATATGGTTTTCCAGAATCACATGCAGCTAGCTTTGCATTGCTAGTCTACGCTTCAGCCTGGCTTAAATATCACGAGCCAGCTATTTTTACATGCGCATTATTAAATAGTCAGCCTATGGGTTTTTATAATCCATCCCAATTAATTCAAGATGCTAATCGGCACGATGTAAAAATTAATCCAATAGATATATCTATCAGTAATTGGAATTGTGCTATAGAAAATATAGACAATAAATTATCTATACGCCTAGGATTTCGATTTATTAAAGGATTAAGTAAAGTTAGTTGTAATAATCTAGTACAGGAACGAACACATAAACCATTTTATGATTTAAATGATCTTGTAAAACGAACAAAGCTTAATCAAAAAGAGTTACAGATGTTAGCGCAATCTGGAGCATTAAAAACGCTAGTGAACTGTAATCGTCACCAAGCTACTTGGCATGTATCTGGTATTCTAGATGAATCCTCAATATTTAAATCTGCTCAACTACCAGAAGGAATACCCATGATTCGCTCACCAAACAAGATGCAAGATATCTATGCAGATTATGCAAGTACTGGCTTAACTCTTAATGCCCACCCACTATCATTAGTAAGATCAAAATTAAAAAAATTTAATGTCGTAAATAGTAAAGAAATACATCAATATAATACAGGTCAAATTGTCTATGTAGCTGGTTTAGTAATAACCAGGCAGAAGCCATCTACTGCAAGGAATACAACTTTTGTAACACTTGAGGATGAAATTGGATTTATAAATCTAATTGTGTGGGACACAATAGCTAAAAACCATAATAAAATTCTAAATAACTCTAAGTTACTTGGAGCGTTAGGGGCAATTCAAACAAAAAATGATGTTATACATATCATTACCCATCGCCTATTTGACTATACACATATGCTACGCGATTTGATAACCCAACCAAGGAACTATAAATAACCAATCAATTATTACATCTACTCTTCAAGACACCTAAGGTCAATTACTCTCAAAACAAATATTTTTTACCTTTTTCATTTTCCGAAGAAATCAAATGAAATATCACTAATATTACATGCAGCCTGAACTGTATTTTTTAATAAGCATGCGATGGTCATTGGTCCAACTCCACCAGGAACTGGTGTAATCGCGCCTGCTACCTGTTTTACTGAATCAAATTTTACATCTCCCACTAATTTTGTTCTTCCTTCGCCTCTGTCCACACGATTTATCCCAACATCAATAACAGTTGCTCCTGGCTTAATCCATTTCTCAGTTATAATCTCTGGTTGACCAACCGCCGCAATCAAAATATCCGCGCTAGCACATAATTTAGGTAAATCGCGAGTTTTTGAATGCCCAATTGTTACGGTACAGTTCGCCGCTAGTAATAATAATCCCATCGGTTTTCCAACGATATTGGATCGTCCTACTACTACTGCGTTCAATCCTGTCAAGTCATTTTGATGCTGTTTTAACAAATCCATACATCCTAGCGGAGTGCATGGAACTAAATTTGGATTACCAGTCGCAAGCAATCCAACATTGTTAAGATGAAAGCCATCAACATCTTTTTTTGGATCGATGGCGTTAATAACCGAATGGGAGTCAATTTGTTTGGGAAGTGGGAGTTGCACCAAGATTCCATGAATCATGGGATCCTCGTTTAACTCATTTATTTTGTGAAGAAGCTCTTCTTGGCTTGTAGTCTCTGGTAGTCGGAATTCTAATGAGTGCATACCAACTTCTTTTGTTTGCTTAGCTTTATTCCGCACATAAACCTCACTTGCAGGATCATCTCCAACAAGCACAACTGCCAATCCTGGAATTAAAGAAAACCTAGTATTTAAGCTTTCTACTACCTTAGAAACTTCGGCGCGTAATTCCGATGCCCGTGTTTTTCCATCAATTATCTCAACCATTTGCACCTCCCAAAGCGCTGAAATTTATGCAACAGAAACATTAACCGCACAATACTTGAACTCAGGTATTTTTCCAAATGGATCAAGTGCAGAATTAGTAAGAAGATTTGCAGCTGCCTCAACATAACAAAAAGGTATGAAAATCTGTCTTTGTTGTAATCCAGAATCAACTACGGCATGTGCCATTAATTCACCCCTGCGAGACTTAACGCGCAATAGGGAACCTTCTTCAACGCCAATAGCATTTAAATCATCAGGATGGAGAGATACTATCGGAACTGGCTCAATTGCACTAAGTACTTTCGCACGTCGAGTCATTACACCGGTATGCCAGTGCTCTAACTGACGTCCTGTAATCAAGACATGGGGATACTCTTCATCAGGATGCTCATCCGCCCAAATTAAGTCGGCTGGAACAAAGCGCGCTCTTCCATTGCTAGTAGGAAAACCATCTTTGAAAACGACACTTTGGCCTGGATCACTCTCATTTTGGCAGGGGTATGTAACGCTATCTTCGCGATCAATTCGATCCCAACTCATGCCGCTGATACTTGGCATTGCACCTCGCATTTCTTCATAAATTTCACTTACCTCAGTATAATTCCATTTGAGGCCTAGCCGTTTTCCAATTTCTTCAATGATCCATAAATCTTCTCGCGCATTACCGGGTAGTTCAAGCGCTTTCCGACCCATTTGTACTCTACGATCCGTATTGGAGAAAGTGCCTGTCTTCTCAGGAAATGCTGATGCTGGTAAAACTACATCGGCGTATGCTGCTGTCTCTGTTAAAAATAGATCTTGGACAACTAAATGCTCTAAGTTGGCTAAGGCTTTACGTGCATGGTTGAGATCAGGATCCGACATTGCAGGGTTTTCGCCCATTACATACATTCCCTTAACAGTGCCATCAAGCGCTGCATGCATAATTTCGACAACCGTTAATCCAGGTGATTTTTCAAGCTTAGTCCGCCAGTATTTTTCGAACCACACATTTGCGTCGACGTTATCAACTCTTTGATAATCAGGGAAAACCATTGGTATTAATCCTGCATCTGATGCGCCTTGCACATTATTTTGCCCTCTCAACGGATGAAGACCAGTGCCAGATCTACCAACATTTCCAGTCATTAGTGCTAAAGCGATCAATGCTCGTGCATTATCAGTGCCATGAATATGTTGCGAAATACCCATGCCCCAAAAAATCATTGATCTATGAGAGCTTCCATAAATCCTAGCCACCTCACGAATTTTCTCAGCTTTGATACCACACACTGGCGCCATTAATTCCGGACTAAATTTCATCGTATTAATTCGAATTTTCTCAAAGTCCTCAGTAAACTTCTCGACATAATCAAGATCAACCAGATTCTCGTCGATGATTGTATAGATCATTGCGTTAAGAAGCGCCACGTCAGTGTCTGGACTAAATTGCAAAAAATGTTGGGCATGTCTAGCTAAATCAGTACGTCGAGGATCTATCACAATCAGAGTTGCATTTGAGCGTGCTGCGTTTTTCATGAACGTAGCTGCTACTGGATGGTTTCCAGTTGGGTTTGCCCCAATAACAACTATGACTTCCGCATTAGCTACGTCCGATACTTGGTTTGATACGGCTCCAGATCCAATACCTTCCAGTAAGGCAGCAACGGAAGACGCATGACATAGTCGTGTGCAATGATCAACGTTATTGGTATGGAAGCCGGTGCGAATAAGCTTTTGAAAAAGATACGCTTCTTCGTTACTACCCTTTGCCGATCCAAATCCAGCAAGTGCATTACCTCCATCCTTATCCCGAATTCTTGTTAAGCCTGATGCCGCAAAATCAAGGGCTTCCTCCCAAGTGGCTTGTCGGAACATTTTCGAAGGTTGAGCCGGATCAAAGTATTCATTTAACCCCTTAGGAACACCCTCGATTCGAATAAGAGGATCCTCCAATCGATCGGGGTGACTAACATAGTCAAAACCATACCGTCCTTTGACGCACAATCTTCCGCGATTGGAAGGCCCATCTCTCCCCGTAACATACTGGATCTTATTATTCTTTATATGATATTTCAATAAACATCCAACTCCGCAGTATGGACATACTGAATCAACCTCTTTGTCGATTTTCGCCAGACCGACATTCCCTGATGGCATTAAAGCACCTGTGGGGCACGCTTGAACACATTCACCGCAACCCACACAGGAACTCTCTCCCATTGGATCATCCATATCAAAAACAATCGTTGAATGCGCTCCGCGATGCGCGAAACCTATAACATCATTAGCTTGCTCTTCACGACAAGCTCGGACACAACGGGTACATTGTATACACGCTTCTAAATTCACTGTTATAGCAGGATGAGATAAATCTTCTGTGGGAGCACTTCTTCCGCCGAAACAGCTTTTGCCAATATTTAGCTTCTTACACCAATAATCTAATTCAGAATTATTGCTAATATGAATTGAACCTACCTCGTCGCGCAACATCTCCAAAACAAGTTTTTGTGATTTTCGTGCGCGATCACTATTGGAGTTAACTACCATACCTTCAGTCGGTGCACGACAACATGAAGGCGCTAATACTCTCTCTCCATCGATCTCGACCACACATGCTCTGCAATTTCCGTCAGGCCGCATGCCTTCGCTATAACATAGATGAGGGATATCATATCCGGATCGTTTCGCAGCCTGTAAAATAGTCTCGTTGTCTACTGCTGTAATTTCGGCATCGTCAAATGTAAATCTTACGTTTTCCGACTGGTTTTCTATAGGAAACGTCATTTAATGCCAACCTCGTTTGGAAAATATTTAATCGCACAACGGATAGGATTAGGGGCCGCTTGTCCCAGACCGCAAATAGATGCATCTTCCATCACCACACAAAGATCCTCTAGGGCAGTTTGATCCCATTTTTCCTCATTCATAAGACGGGCCGCACGATCAGTACCTACTCGACAAGGTGTACATTGGCCACAAGATTCATGAGCAAAAAATTTAATTGCATTTTTCGCAGTGTTACGAGCAAGATCTTGATCTGACAGAACAATTATAGCTGCTGATCCAATGAAACAACCATGGTCCTGAAGAGTGTCGAAATCTAGTGGTTCATCGGCTAGTGATGCGGGAAGGATCCCTCCAGATGCACCTCCAGGAAAATAGGCATATAACTCGTGCCCATCGAGCATGCCGTCACAATATTCATCAATTAATTCCCGAAGACTGATGCCGGCTGGGGCCAAATGCACTCCGGGGGTTTTTATTCGACCACTTACGGAAAACGATCTAAGGCCTTTTCGCCCTCGCCGTCCTTGTTTTGCGAACCAATCTGGGCCTCGCTCGATAATATCGCGGACCCAATACAAAGTCTCACAGTTATGCTCCAAAGTGGGTCGACCAAAGAGGCCTACCTCGGCGACATATGGAGGTCGAAGTCGGGGCATTCCTCTCTTTCCTTCAATCGACTCTATCATCGCGGACTCCTCTCCACAAATATAAGCTCCAGCTCCACGACGCAATTCAATTCTTTCAACAAAAAAGCTATATTCGTTCCTTAATTCCTCTATACTTTTCCTTAGAATCTCAAGAACGCTAGGATATTCGTCTCGAACATAGATATAGATTGACTCAATACCCACCACTTCAGTCGCAATCATTACCCCTTCTAGAAATCTATGAGGATCTGTTTCCAGATAGTATCGGTCTTTAAAAGTTCCAGGCTCACCTTCATCAATATTTACGGCCAGTATGCGTGGTGCTGGCTGATCCCTGAGAATATTCCATTTTTGACCTGCTGGAAAACCTGCGCCCCCTAAGCCGCGCAGTTCGGACGCTTGAAGTGCATCTAAAATAGTTTGATGTTGAATAAATCCATCACGACACTTTCTAATAATAGAATATCCACCATTCTTTTTATAATTATCTAGGCTAATCCACGTGTTGATAGGATCCATATCTAGCTGTCCCTGATTAATAATAGTCGCTACTGATGATGCATTGGCATTATGTATCGGTTTTTTTCCATAAACAGCAACCGGAGCATGCTCACAACGACCGACAAATGGAACACG
>CAYFJI010000032.1:0-20590 GCA_964343365.1 uncultured Acidiferrobacteraceae bacterium | reverse complement strand
ATCAATATCTAGACGATCAAAAATTAATGCTAGTTCATTGACTAATGCGATGTTTAAATCACGCTGAGTATTCTCTATCACTTTTGCTGCTTCCGCGATTTTTATACTTGAAGCACGATGAATTCCAGCATCTATTATCGAGCTATACAGCTGCGCTATGATTTCCAAGGTCTCGCTATCATCAGCTGATACAACCTTTACTATAGAAGTTAAATTATGCTCTTCATCACCTGGATTAATTCTTTCCGGCGAATAACCTACATGAAAATCTTTTTTCCAAACTAAACCTGACTGCTTTTCTAGCACCGGCACGCAAATTTCCTCTGTTGCTCCCGGATAAACGGTTGACTCATATATAACAACAGATTTGGCTTTCAATGCCCTGCCAACAATTTCGCTAGCACCTATTAATGCGCTGAAATCAGGGCGTCTTTGATTATCTACAGGAGTTGGAACAGCCACAATAAAGATATCGCAAGTTTGAAGCTCTTCAGGATTTAATGTAAAAATAAGATGTGTTGCTTTTCTAAACTGGTCTATGCTCACTTCTCCAGTTGCATCAATACCTAAACGATAGGAATCTATTTTTTCTTTATCCAAGTCAAATCCTAAAGTTTCATACTTTTGACCGAAAGCGACAGCCAACTGAATACCCACGTAACCCATTCCTAATACTCCTATCTTCAATCGTCTTCTCCTCTTAAGCTTATATATCTTTAGAGCTAAATTATTTTTCAAAGAACACTAAAAATATTCTCTACAATTCGTTTTTGTTCAGCTTTCCTCAGATAAGGATGCATAGGTAAACTAAGCACATTGTTAGCTAATTTTTCACTATTTGGAAAAACTCCATGAAATTCACTAAGCGCCGCCTGATCAGGTAATGACTTCGGATAGTGTACCGAGGTTGGTACACCAAGTTCAGCTAAAGAATCTTTAACATGATCTCGATCAGTAATCTGGATAGTGTATTGAGTCCAAGCTGAACAGTTACCATGCTCTATGAAAGGTAACTGTAATTTATTTTCTTTTTCCAAGTGATTCATTGATTCGGAATAGTAATCAGCTACTCTTTGTCGAAATTCTAACTCTCGATCAAATACGTCAAGTTTTGCAAGCAATACAGCTGCCTGAAGCGAATCCATTCGTCCATTTAAACCTATGCGTGCATGCTCATAACGTTCTTTCTGTCCATGATTTAGGACTTCTTGCATCGCCTCAGCGAGGCTTGCATCATTCGTAAAACAAGCCCCCGCATCTCCATAGGCTCCGAGCGACTTCGCAGGAAAGAAACTCGTGCAACCAATTGTAGTAGCGCCGCATGATCGTATATGATTATGATACGCACCAAAACTTTGAGCTCCATCTTCGATTACAGGAAGTCTACGAATTCTTGCTATTTCGTTTATCTTTGTCAGATTAGCGGTTTGCCCATAAAGGCTTACAGGCAATATTGCACGTGTACGATGCGTTATTCGGGCCTCTAGCTGATCTACATCCATATTCCCTGTTCTAATATCAACATCTACGAATACCGGGGTAGCTCCTGCCAATAGAATTGCTTCAGCTGTACCTATAAAAGAGAAAGCTGTTGTCACCACCTCATCACCACGCCCGATTCCCAACGATAGCAAACTAATCAACAGAGCATCCGTCCCGCTGGATACACAAACGCAGTGCTTCACACCAACAAAATCTGCCAATACCGACTCCAGCTTTGAAATCTCCGGACCATTAACGTATTGACCATGGTGTAATACGGCATGTATAGACCTTTCTAAATTAGGGCGAATTTGATCTTGCTGAACCTTCAAATCAATTAGTGGAATAGAAGTCTCGGTAACCCTCCTCTTCATAACATCTTTGACATCGACAAATGGCAACCCAATCTCTAATCGCATTTTGTTCGTGGTCAGGATTCTAGCTTCCTTACCAAGTCGATTCGCAGCTTTTACTAATGCAGAAGTATCTGGATCTAACTCATGTAACGTAGCGCCATCTTCGGCTATAGCAGCTAACCACAAAAATAACTGATCAAAAACAATTAACTTTTTTGAATCTATTAATTTCGGTTTTTGTACCACCGTTAGTTCAGTTTTACCTAGTAAAAGCTCAAAAATTTCCAACTTTTGACCTATATATACCCAGTTCCTATTATTAATATTTCTTCTAGAATCAAGAAACTTTGTCAAATTAGCAGCATCATCGCTACATGCATCAGCAACAATTGGAGCGTCAACAATTAAGTCAATCATAAACCTGTCTCAGTCAATTACCTGATCCAACCACGAACACGATATACAAAAATGCCCAAATTTTCATGCATCACAGCCTGTATTTTTCCTAAGCCACTCAATGATGGCCACCAATCCAGTATGCCCGGCTGCATAGGACGAACACCAATACTTGAAGATGAAGGAATAGCATTTATACCTGCGGAACGAAATGTCGCTATAGCCCGAGGCATATGCAGCGATGAAGTAACCAAAAGTATGGTGTCTATTTTTTCCTCCTGCAGAATTTTGAACGTTTCTAAAGCATTTTCGTAAGTGTTACGACTTTTTCCCTCAAAAAGAATAGCGCTTCTTGGGATACCCCACTCTACTAATATATCCGCAATATAAGATGCCTCAGACGCTAAATCTCCCTGGGGGAAAGCATTTCCTCCACTAATAATTATGATTGGCGCTTTTTGTGCTTTATAAAGACGGAATGTGTGGAGAAGACGATTTCCACCTATCTGACTTTGCGCTCTTGGTGGCAAAGGCACTTCTACCTCACCACTTAACAATACTATCGCCTCTGCAAATGGAGAATCTTGTGCTGGCAATGGAGAGTATTTTTCCTGGTGGTTCTGATACAAAGCATGAGATATCGGTGATGATCCTATAACTATAATTGCTAAAGCTGAAAATAGTGAAAAAATTACTAGTAATCGCCGACGAAAGAGCAGAAGAATGAATGCCAGTAGCAGCAACCAAATCACAAGATTACCTGGGTATACAAGCTGTGGCAATACCTTTGACAATGTGACCCAATCAGTCATACGTTTGCGCACAACTTAATGGTTAATATTTCATCACACGTGAAAGAATTTTCAAAAATAGTCATATGTACATAATTTTTTTGAAATTTTCAATCATCTGATTAAGGTTTGGGCATAAATAACAAAGCTTTATTAATAATCACTTCTTCCAGTGGTACATCTTGATGGTGACCAGCTGACCCAGTTTTGACTGAAGCAATTTGATCAACAACTTCCATACCCATAGATACTTTACCAAATACAGCATATCCCCAACCTGCTATCGATTTTTCGGTGTGGTCTAGAAAGCCATTGTCTTTGAGATTGATGAAAAACTGTGCTGTCGCCGAATGAGGATCTTGAGTTCTAGCCATAGCTATTGTGCCTCTCAGATTCTTCAAGCCATTGGTTGCTTCATTTTCGATCGCATCTAATGTTCGAGATTCAATCATTCCAGTTTTCATTCCACCTCCCTGAATCATAAAGTCAGGAATAACACGGTGAAATATTGTTCCATCATAATGCTCAGCTTCTACATATTTAATGAAATTAGCTACCGTATTCGGGGCATTAATATCATCTAATTCCAACTCAATTGCTCCTACTGTTGTTTCAAGAATTACCATCTTAGCGCCTCCACTTAATTTTTCTGCTGCAAATACAGAAAAGGTTATAAAAAAATATTAACTTTTAGGAACAAATAAACTAAAAAGACGAAAAAATTTTTTTCATAAAATTAAACTTCGTTTCCAGATGCCATTTTTAAAATTTGACTCCATTCCATCTTTGTAATTGGAATAATCGACAAACGATTACCTTTTTGAACCAAACGCATTTTTTTTAATTTTGGTTCGGAACGAATTTCAGCTAATGTTACATGTCGTTCAAATTTCTTTTTTAGGTGTACATCCACCATAAACCAACGCGGATCATCGGGTTTACTTTTTTCATCATAATATTTTTCTCTTGAATTAAATGCCGTATGATCAGGATAAGCAGCCGTAACAATTTCAACAATGCCAACTATGGCTGGAATTTTGCAATTTGAATGGTAGAAAAAAGCTAGGTCTCCCACCTTCATATCGTCTCTAATAAAATTTCGTGCCTGATAATTTCTAATTCCATCCCAATGAGCTATCTGCTTATCTTCGCTAGCCAGATGGTCAATAGAATACGTCTCTGGCTCACTTTTCATCAACCAATATTTCATAAATGTTACACCTCCTTTTTCGATAATTTACAGTGAAACCAATGTTTAGGAAGCTTCTTTTTTTTAACTAAAATATTCTAGATTCCTTTTTAGTTGGAATGATTGTCATCTAAAATCTATAAAATCCTTTTTCAGTCAAAATACCATGCATGGGAACATCCCACTGATCTTGATTGATTTTCTCTATTTGTTGAAATTCATAAGCGAGACCAACTAATCTCGGCCTCTTCCAGTTTTTCCGATGTAAAACTGAAGCGAGAGTTGAATCATAATAACCTCCACCCATACCGACCCGATTTCCGAATCTATCAAATGCCACCAACGGAATTAAGATCCATTCTAGCTGAATGGCATCGATACAATAACGCTGATTAAGTGATGGCTCCAGAATTCCGTAACGGTTAAAGATAAATTTAGAGTTTTTTGAAAAACAAGCAAAACGTACACGAGGTTTTCGACCTGGAAACAAGACTGGCAAAAAGCATTGGCACCCAATTTCGAGTGCCTTCATAAGCGCTGGAAAGGGATCAATTTCCCCATCATTAGCAACATAAGCAGCGATGCGAGATGCTCTGACTAAAGTGAGATAATGGAAAAGATTTTTGGAAAGCGACATAGCGGCTACCGATTGCTCTTCTAGTGTTAAGCTACGACGTCTTTCACGCATCTCAGCTCGAATAATTTTCTTATTTTTTACTTGCACAGCCCCCTCATTCAAGCAAAACAGTCCGCATTGATGTGGTAACGACACATCAACTTTATTTTATAGTGGCTACCACCCACCAATGTCGTGTAATCCTGAGTACCTTGAACCGTTGGATCCAAGTGGAGACTAGTGCAACACTTTTAGGCTTCCTGGTTAGATTTCTCCAGGCATGCACACCGGTATCACCAACCAATCCCCTATATGTAATTTAGGTTCTAAGAAATTAGAGAACTACTCGCTCACCGCAGGTGGCGCCACCACACATTCTAACCAAATGTAGTACCGTTTTGTGCATGAATCTTACATAGAAGTTACTACCGAGATAACCCAACCTCAGCCTCTTTTATAGTTTCTTCGATTCTTTCTCCGATTGACTGAATGCGCTCCGCCGCCAAACTCAAGGCTGAATCTCCTTTTTTCAGCGCCAATAACTCATTCGTAATATTCAGCGCTGCTATAATGGCGCATCTATCTAGCCCCACTAATTTAGTCTGCTCCTGAACTACACGAATCTGATCGTCCAAGAATGTTGCTGCTTCTAACAGTAATTCTTTTTCGCCTTCTTTACAGCTAACACTGAATTGGCGATCCAAAATAGTCACTTTTACTTCTTCTTTATCCACATCACTGCCTCATTTTTTAGTAAAAATTGTTCACTCTTCTTCTAACTGACGCAGTCGTTCTACAATTTGATCGATACGAGTTTTAGCTTCACGATTGCGATCTTGCAATTCTTTCTTTTCAATAATTAATTGCTCCTGATAAAATCGCATTTGATGATTATCAGCCTGCAATCGTTTCACCAATTTGATCAATTCTTCTGTTCTCTTCGAAATTACTTCAATTCCCGCCTCAATATTTATTGGTTCTGATTGTTGGTTAGTCATATAAAGCTCATGCGAAAACTCTGTTTTTATAAGAAAAAAGGTTCATATCGGATCATAGGGCTCGTGCCGCACATCGTCAACGATAAATATCTACAACAGTCGTTGTTATAATGCAATTTATTGTGAATCAGGAGAGCATATGATTGACCGCTCAAGCACTAAGATTACCCTAGATTCGATAGAAAAACTCGAAGATATCTTTCAAAATAATGAGATTGAGCTTAGTATTTATGAGTTGCAAGGCATATTGACAGCTTTAGTCTGCAGGGGCCTAAATAAGAACCATTTTGACCAATGGCAACAATTATTAGGCAAACAACTTTCGTCTAGATCAGCTCTAGATAACATCTTTAGTCTCATGACATCTATACAGCACACATTAGAATCGACGGATTTTAGATACCAGCCAGCTTTAGGCTCCTCTAGAACGCTATTTGACAGAACTGAATCATTAAGGCACTGGTGTCAAGGTTTTATTATTGGATTTGATTGGAATAATATTGAAGATACTGAAAAAACTGAAGAAACTGGCATTATATTGTCAGACATAATACAAATATCCACAGCAGAAGTTGGATCTGGAATAGGAGAGGAGGAGGAACGAGCATTCTTTGAATTAGAAGAATACATAAAAGTTGGTGTCCAAATAATATTTGAAGAACAAATTCAAAAAAAATAGCCCTATGACTGCATCAAATATGTCTTTGTTTAAAAAGCGCCGAGATGAATTAATGCAGCTAATGGAAGATGGTATTGCCATATTTCCTACAGCTCCAGAATTTATAAGAAATGGTGATGTCCATTTTATTTTTCGGCCAGACAGTGATTTTTATTATTTAACTCACTTCCCAGAACCAGAGGCTGTCGCTGTCCTAGTGCCAGGTCAACCGAATGGCAAATTCATTCTCTTTTGCAGACAGCGTAACTATGAAAAAGAAACTTGGAACGGAGTACGTAGTGGGTTAGATGGCGCTGTGAAAATATATGGAGCAGACGACGCATTCCCTATCGAAGATATTTCGGATATTTTGCCCGGCATGCTCGAAAACAAGAACCGAATTTATTGCAATATGGGCCGTTATAGGGATTTCGACAACCAGCTGATTGAATGGCTTAAAGCCTCAGAAAGTGTCGCGAAAATGCATTCAAAAACCGGCGGTAAACTAGTTGATATTGGTCATATTCTCCATGAAATGCGTTTAATCAAAACCAAGGACGAAATAAAACTCATGAGCCATGCAGCTGAGATATCAGCCTCTGCCCATTGCAGAGCGATGCAAACATGCCAACCTAATATGTATGAATATCAAGTAGAAAGCGAACTAGAGTACATATTTCGTAAAGAGGGAGCCCGCTCAACAGCTTATCCGTCAATCATAGCCGGAGGAGGCAATGCATGCGTTTTACACTACACTGACAATAACGCTCGACTAAACGATGGAGAATTATTGTTAATTGATGCTGGTGCAGAAATTGACTGCTACGCATCAGATATAACACGTACTTTCCCAATCAATGGGCATTTTACCGATGATCAGCTAGTTCTATATAAGATTGTGCTTTCAGCGCAAGAGGCGGCGATTGCTCAGGTTCATCCTGGAAACACTTGGAATCAGCCTCATGAAGCTGCTATAAATATCATAAGTCAAGGTTTAATTGATTTGGGTTTACTTACTGGAACGCTTGATCAAATCTTAGAGGAACAGCATTATAGAAAATTCTATATGCATAAAACTGGACATTGGTTAGGCATGGATGTACATGATGTTGGAGATTATCAAATTGAGGGAAAGTGGCGACCATTAGAAGCCGGAATGACGTTAACGATAGAGCCAGGTATATACATACCGCCCGATAAAACTATAGAACCTCGCTGGCATAACATAGGAATTCGTATCGAAGATGATATTCTTGTTACTCATAATGGCCACCATATTCTTACCAACGGCGTCCCCAAGGCACCAAAAGAAATTGAGGCCTTAATGAATATTAAGATATAACTAAATGGATAAAAAAAATGATATATTGATAATCGGCGGTGGTTTGGTAGGAGCTAGTCTTGCATGCGCCTTAGAAAATCTTGGACTTAGAATAACAATCGTAGAATCAACGCCATTTGATAGCCAAGCACAACCAAGTTTCGATGAACGCACTATTGCAATTACATGGAGCTCGCGCCAAATATTTGAAGCGATTGGCGTATGGCAAGAAATAGTCTCTACAGCACATCCGATCAACCGAATACATGTATCTGAAAAAGGTCATCCCGGATTAACCCAGCTCGATTGTTCTCTGATCAATGTTGAGGCACTCGGATACGTTATCCCAACAAGAAGCATTGGAAAAGCATTGTTTGATCGACTAAAACAATCCTATTCAGTTCAAATTTTGACACCAGCTAATGCCAAGGATGTGCATGCAACCGTCGATTCGGTGGTAGTTAATTGCGACACAGTGACTAATCCATTGTCAGCATCTCTATTAGTTTTAGCAGACGGTGGTCGATCACCTATATCTTCAATCATCGGCGCCACTAGAAACGAAAAAAAATATCATGAAAACATAATGATAACAAGAATAGACAGCAACAAAAATCATGATGGAATGGCATTTGAGAGATTTTCGGAGCATGGTCCTATTGCATTGTTACCAATCGGTGATACATCTTTTTCAGTGGCTTGGACACTACCTAAAGAGAGATCGGAAGCTTATATGGGATTTTCAGATGGAGAATTATTGTTAAGCCTCCAAAAACAATTTGGCTTTCGCGCAGGCGAATTCACATCTATCGGAACACGAAAGATATATCCATTAGCTCGAACTTACGTGAAACCTCCCTCTACTCATCGAACAGTTTTAATAGGCAATGCAGCTCACGAAGTACATCCAGTCGCAGGCCAAGGGTTCAATCTCGGCCTCAGTGATGTTGCTGAGCTTGCGGAATTAATTGCAAATGCGACTCAAAATAAAACTGATATCGGTCATTATTCCATAATTGACAGCTATATCAAAAATCGGGCAAATCAAACGAAACGTGTAATCGCTTTCACAGATGGTTTAATAAATATGTTTGATTTCTCTTTTCCTGGTGCTGGATTATTTCGAAGCATTGGATTAACCACAATTGATATGATGCCCTCAATTAAGAGGGCTCTTCTTCTTCGGACTACTGGACTTTCAGGGGAAAAAAATCGTTTACTTCGAGGCATACCCCTTGCATTAAATCAAGATTTAACATGAAAAAAAAACCAGAGGATGTAGACGTTTTAGTTGTCGGATCTGGGTTAGCCGGTGCTACCGCGTCGTGCGCTCTCGCTCACGCCCGACTAAAAATCGTTGTTCTAGAGTCAGAACAAAAACCGGAATGGGACTCAACAAATTATGACTTAAGAGCCAGCGCCCTTAATATTGCATCCCAGAACACCTTATCAAACATTGGAGCCTGGCAAAAAATTGAATCTATGCGCATGTCTCGATTTGAAGCAATCGCTGTATGGGATGAAAATAGTGGTGGCCACATTCATTTTGAAGGAAATGATGCGGGTCTAAATTATCTTGGTCATATTGTTGAAAATAGTGCAACGCTATCGGCACTACACGAAATACTCTACCAAAAGAACGTAGAAGTTCACTATGGAATGTCGATCAATCGAGTGTATCATGATAAAGACTATATCTTGGTGGAGACTGAAGACGAAAAAAATTTTCGTGCTAAATTATTAGTCGGAGCGGATGGATCTAATTCTAGAGTAAGGGATTTGTCAGATATTTCAATCCATAAAAAGCCGTATCGACAAAAGGCAATTGTCGCTAAAGTTGTTACTGAAAAAACAAACAGAAGAACTGCATACCAGAAATTTCTATCAAGCGGTCCATTAGCATTTCTACCTCTTTCAGATTATCAATCACTTATAGTTTGGTCAACAGACGAACAAAAATCTGACGAACTGATGAGTCTTCCCAATCCCATGTTCGAACAAAAACTAGGCAATGTCTTCGACCATAAACTTGGAATTATCAAACTAGCTAGTCATCGGAAACGTTTTTCAGTGACATCGGGGCAAGCTAGCACTTATATCAAAAAACGAATAGCGCTCATCGGTGATGCTGCCCATATTGTACATCCACTTGCTGGGCTTGGAGCAAACCAAGGTATCATGGATGCGGCAGCACTAGCAGAAATAGTGAATACCAGTGCAAATAACTCTACTGATATTGGTAATAGGGCTGCCCTGCGCCGCTATGAAAGGTGGAGGAGAGCTGAAAACCAACTTATATCGAGTACGGTTCACGCAATTTTTAAGTGCTTCTCTTCTACTAATTCGACGATTTCTAATCTTCGTTATGTTGGGCTAAACCTAACTGACAATATAAAACCAATGAAAAACTTATTCATAAAAAGAGCCGCGGGAATAAGTGGCAAGCTACCAGAAATATCTAGATTTTCGTACTGAACTTGATACAATCATGTCTCTAAATACTTAAAAGTAATAACCTGTTATCCAATAAATCCTATGTCTGAAAAATCTGATTTGCAACTCGCAGGACTCAAACAAACTCAACCAAGATTGAAGATTCTTGATATCCTGGAAAAAAGCAAAGTGCGTCATCTAGGAGCAGATGATATCTATAAAACTATGCTGGATTCTGGTGAACAGATTGGCCTCGCAACTGTTTACCGAGTTCTTGCTCAATTTGAATCAGCAGGACTCGTAATCCGACACAATTTTGAGAATAATGGTGCAGCTATTTTTGAGTTAAATGACGCCGCTCAT
Organism: uncultured Acidiferrobacteraceae bacterium; assembly: GCA_964343365.1. Classification (GTDB taxonomy): domain Bacteria; phylum Pseudomonadota; class Gammaproteobacteria; order Arenicellales; family UBA868; genus CAJXWH01. The sequence continues at coordinate 9,987 of CAYFJI010000032.1, read as the reverse complement.
CATGATCATATGCTATGTGTCGAATGTGGGAGAGTATTTGAGTTTGTTGATTCTGAGATCGAAAGAAAACAAAAAGAAGCAGCTGCACGGGCGGGATTTATGATCGAGGATCATTCGCTGTATCTCTACGGGAAGTGCCAAGGCATGGTAGATGAAGGTAAGTGCTCAATGGATCTATAATTCTTATAAAATTATTCTAATGAAAACTCTTATCTGTGGTTCATTAGCTTACGACACTGTTCTGAAATTTCCAGATCGATTCAGTAATTATCTTCTCGCTGAACACATAAAGAATCTAAGTGTATGTTTCGTGAGCACAGAAATGCGAAGAGAATTTGGAGGTGCTGCTGGTAACATTGCCTATAATCTAAAACTACTTGGTGGTCAACCTGTCCTGATGGGAACGGTTGGTAGAGATTTCATAGAATATCGAGAATGGCTAAAAAAATGCGAGATTCCTGACATCTTTGTCAAAGAAGTTGAAGGGGTCTACACAGCACAATGCGTCATAACTACAGATATCGATAATAATCAAATTACCTCCTTTCACCCAGGCGCAATGAACGAAGCACATCAAAACCATGTGATAGACGCTAAGGATGTAAAACTCGGGATCGTCGCCCCAGATGGACGATTGGGAATGATACAGCATGCTAATGACTTCAGTGATCTCAACATACCTTTTATATTTGACCCAGGACAAAATGTAGGGCTTTTTTCAAAAAAAGAGCTGAATACCTTTGTAGAGCAGGCTAGCTGGTTAATTATGAATAGTTACGAATCTAATCTTTTTCTCGATATAATCGGAGGAACTATTGAAGAGCATGCATCCCGTTTAGAAGCCCTAATTGTCACTGGTGGGAGCGAAGGCTCCCTGATATATCACGGCAAATCAGTTAATTCAGTACCTGCGGCAAAAATTAGTCAAGCTCTAGATCCTACTGGGTGTGGAGATGCGTATCGCGCCGGTATACTGCATGGCCTCCAAAAAGGTTGGGGTTGGGAACACATTGGAAAACTGGCATCCCTAACAGGCGCACTTAATATAGAACATCATGGCACACAAAATCATTCTTTCCAGATCGAAGACTTAGCGACGCGTTACAAAACAGAGTTCGGAGAGTTTTGCCCGGCCATATAAATCAGAAAACTCTGATCGCGCTGTCTTAGTTAAGGCTCACCTGTGCTCAAATGACACAAAGGCATAGTCGTACCACGCTGCAACCAATTATCATGAAGATACGATGCTGATGCTGAAATTGTGTGGAGCGTATAAGCATGCCGAGAACGCGTACTGCGATTGGCCTCACTATAATGCGGTAAACGGCCATGCAAGACAACTAAAGTACCTTTTTTTACTTCAAGTGCTGTTTTTCTGGCTAGATCAAAAGAATCATTAACATCGCAATCTAGGTATTGCAACTTTCCTTCAAATTTTCGAAACCGTTTTCTCAAACTTTTTTTATGCTCTCCAGGCAATACCCATAAGCAACCGTTAGTTAGATCGGCATCTTCAAGCGCAAACCAAAAACCGATAACGCTTTCCGGTTCTGTCAATAAGAAAGACCCATCTTGATGCCAATCTACTTCCCCACCGATGCCTGGTTGCTTAAAAATAAACATAGACTGTAACAACAGCGGGTCATCACAGCCCAAAAAAGATGTAAGATCTACTAATCTCGGATGATAAGAAAATTCCTTAAACTCTGGAACTAAATCATGCATCGCATGTCCAATCTTATTGATCGATCGCTTCTTTGAGTAACTCAAAGAACCATTATCATCTAAAACACCTTCTTCTAAGAAGAACCTAACTTTATTTCCTGATTGTTCGAAATAGTCTTTGGATGCATGTTCATGAGAATGCGTAGAAAACACTGTTGGAAACTGACCAGGATCAAATTTTTCTACCAACTGATTTGCTTTGTTTCGCAAAAGATCACATTCTAGCTCGGATACAAAACTCTCAATAACAAGAAAGCCATCATTCTGCCAACACTCAGATGCAATCTTTTTCATATCGAAAAATTTAGACCATTTAAATTTTGAGACAGGTCTCACCGCTCACATCTCGGTTTCTCTAAGATCCGAATAGAATGAAACACCATTAGCTAAAGTGGTAACCTGCAAGTGTTCCGCTAATGTTTGACCAATATCCGAAAACGATTGTCGAACACCAAGTTGAGTTGGATTGATACCTGGACCAAATACAATTACCGGAACATGTTCTCTTGTATGGTCATGGCCTATCCACGTTGGATCACATCCATGATCAGCCGTAATAACTACTAGATCTCCTCCTGTCAATATACTGGTAATCTCTCTAACCCTAGAGTCAAATTCTTCAAGAGCAAGGGCATATCCTGTAACATCACGACGGTGGCCATACAAAGTATCGAAATCAACAAAATTGGTAAAAACAAGAGACCCTGGAGCTGCAGTAGAAAATTCTTCCAAGGTTGCTGTAAATAAAGCATCGTTCCCCGATGCTTTAACTGTTTTGGTAATCCCTTTGTGAGAAAAAATATCGCTAATTTTTCCTACAGAAATAACTTCTCTGTCAGCGCTGACCAAATTATCCAAGAGCGTCTTCTCATGCGGGGGTGTGGTGTAATCTTTACGGTTTTTAGTGCGCCTAAAGTTTTCTATTCTTGTTCCTATAAATGGTCGAGCAATTACACGGCCTATATGATACTGATCCACTAACTGCCGAGCGATTCGACAAACTTCGTATAAACGCTCCAACCCGAAATAGTCCTCATGTGCCGCAATTTGAAAAACACTGTCGGCTGATGTATATACGATTGGTTGACCTGTTCGAATATGGTCAAGGCCAAGCTCCTTAATAATTTCTGTTCCTGACGCATGACAATTTCCGAGCAATCCTGGCAAATCTGCTTTCTTGATCAATTCTGAAGTTAACTCTTCGGGGAAACTTGGATAGGTCGTTGAAAAATATCCCCATTCAAAATTGACTGGAACGCCAGCCATTTCCCAGTGACCACTTGGCGTATCTTTACCTGAGCTGCTTTCTACCGCATATCCCCATGCCGCTTGAGGAAACACATTTGGGAGATCAGCAGGCCATGACCCCCTACTATCGGCTGATGCATGTGCGAGCCCCAATGCCAACAAATTTGGAATTTTCAATGATCCTTGTCTTAATCCTTCTTTATCAGCATTCCCCAAAGCTGCAGCTTCCGCAATATGACCAAAAGTGTCAGCTCCAATATCATTAAAATGCACGGCATCAGCACTAGAACCAATGCCAAGAGAATCTAACATTAAAACCATAGCTCTACTCATTATTCAGCCTTTCGGATATCTCGAATCAGCTTTACTTCTTCATTTATTTTTTCTCCGATTCTAAAAGACTCTAAAACCTTTTGACGCGCTTCTTCAGCCTCTTCTGGTGTGTTCGCATGGATCAATGCCAGTGTTGAATTCGGAACCACTTTATCGCCGATACGAGCTAAATCACTTAGTCCTACGGACGTATCTATTTCGTCTTGAGGTCGAAGACGTCCTCCACCCAGTTCAACTACAAGTAGGCCAAGTGATCTCGTATCAATAGCCGAAACTGTACCCTCCTGTTTAGATTTTACCGATAATTTTATGGGTGCAACCCGCAAGTATTTGTCAGGCTTTTCAACAAAATCCTGAGGTCCTCCGAGAAGGGCGATCATTTTTGAAAAACGCTCCGCGGCCGTGCCATCAACAATTGTCTTTTTTAGCGCCTCAATTGCATCCGCTCTTTCCGTTTCCAATCCACACAATATCAGCAACTCGGAACCCAGTGCTAAAATTACTTCGTCTAATCTGGGGTCACATTTTTCGTTTTTAAGGTATTGAACAGCCTCAATAACTTCTACGGCGTTACCAGCGGACGATGCCAGTGGCTGATTCATATCGGTAACTAAAGATACGGTCGGGACACCTGCCAGTCCTGCAACCTGCACAATATTGTCAGCTAATTCAATAGCCATCTTTGTCGTATCAGCAAATGCTCCATTACCAGTCTTTACATCCATTATCAATGCGTTAATCCCAGCAGCTAACTTCTTTGATAAAATTGACGCTGTTATTAGAGGGACTGATTCAACGGTAGCAGTCACATCTCTCACCGAATAAATGCGCCCATCAGCTGGCGCGAGAGATTCACTTTGTCCTACTATCGCACACCCTACCCGCTCTACAACCTTTTGAAAATGATCTATATCAGGTTGGAACAAATACCCTGGAATACTACTCAACTTGTCTAAAGTTCCACCGCTATGACCAAGTCCTCGCCCAGAAATCATCGGTACATATGCGCCACAAGAAGCCAACATAGGCGCTAACATAAGACTGACACAGTCTCCAACCCCACCGCTTGAGTGTTTATCAACAATAGGCCCATTAAAACGACTTCCATCCCACCTCAATACATTACCTGTATCGCGCATAGCTAATGTCATTTTAGAGCATTCTCGAACATCCATATGCTGAAAAAAAACCGCCATTGAGAATGCAGCTATTTGTCCATCAGTAACAGATCCTGAAACAACACCATCTATAAAATCTTGAATTTGATCATTAGCTAGTAATTGACCATCCCGTTTTCTCCGGATAATTTCTTCTGGCAAGAGTTGTTTATTCGCCATAGGGTACCCAGAGATTTTTTACCTGAGTCGCGCGCCGCAAAAATTCTCTCCCTTGTGAAACAGTCGGATCAAACCAATCTCTAGCGCCTCCTGTCGTCCAAGTCTGTTTTAAATTTCCTATTGATAGCTCTTCTATGGTTTTACCGAGATATTTGTTTCCTGCCATCCAGACTACATCAACGTCATCATGCTCTGACAAAACTGGTGCCAGCAACTTTTTTGAACCAGTTACTATATTTACAACACCTGGAGGTATATCCGAGGTCTCTAATAACTGATAAAAATCGGTAGCGATAAGAGGGCATAGTTCCGATGGAATTAAAACAACAGTGTTACCCATAGCGATAAGAGGGCATAACAAAGACACCATTGCTAAAAGTGGTGCATCATCGGGGCATATCAATCCAGCAACTCCTATTGGTTCAGGCAAAGCCAATACCATCTGTCCGACTGGCCCTTGATGAATCGTGCCCTCATACTTATCACTCCATCCCCCATACCAAAAAATGCGATCTATGCTTGCCTGAACTTCTTCAAGAGCATATTTGATTTCAAATTCTACTAAGCGGTTTGCAAATTCCTCGGACCGAGCCTCAAGATTCTCAGCCAAAAAATACAGTATTTGGGCTCTTCCATGTCCATTTAACTGACTCCACCCCGTTGCGAGGTTTGCCGCTTCAACAGCATTTCGAATATCTTTTCTATTTCCTTCGCCAATATCCCCCACAAGCTGGGATTTCTTGTTCTTAATAGCCCGATAATAACCACTATCTGGTCTTGTCTGACGACCCCCAATATACATTTTGGCTGTTCTATCTAATAGGGATGCCTCTCTCGGAGCGATACAGTTTTGCCTTGGTTCTGGCATAACTATGTTGTCTGGAGGCTGGTCGGCAGCTGCACGTCTATACGCCCAAAGTCCCTCTGCGCCACCTTCCCGTCCAAATCCAGATTCTCGATATCCACCGAATCCACTTGCAGCATCAAACTGATTGGTTGAATTAACCCAAACCACTCCTACTTTCAGCTTAGCCGCCACATGGAGAGCAAGATTAATGTTTTCACTCCATACACTCGCTGCTAAACCATAATTAGTGTTGTTAGCCAAGGCAACTGCCTCATCATGTGTTCGAAACACCAACATTGCTAACACTGGTCCAAAAATTTCATCACAAGCTACGGTATGGGATGGCTCAATACCGGTAAAGAGTGTCGGCGGGTAAAAACATCCTTGATTCGGTAACTCAACATCACTCTGCCAACAAGAACCTCCTTCTTTTTTTCCGATTTCAACATAATCGGCGATCCTTTCTAACTGCGTCTTATCAACGATTGCTCCCATGTCTATCGCTTTATCAAGCGGCGCTCCAACACGAAGAGAGTTCATACGTCTCTTCAGTTTTTTCTCAAAATTATCCGCGATAGATTCCTGAACCAATAAGCGCGAACCCGCACAACACACCTCGCCCTGATTAAACCATATCGCGTCCACTACTCCCTCAACAGCACTATCCAAATCTGCGTCCGAGAAAACGACAAAGGGCGACTTGCCGCCAAGCTCTAATGTCAATGCTTTACCAGAACCAGCGGTTTCTCTACGAATTTCGCGACCCACCTCAGTAGAACCCGTGAAAGCAATCTTATCTATACCTGGTTGATTAACAATCAACCGACCAACTTCACCATCACCTGTTACAATATTTACAACACCCGCAGGTAACCCAGACCGATGAGCTATTTCAGCAAAAAGTAGTGAAGTTAAGCTCGTATATTCTGCCGGCTTTAATACCACCGTATTACCTGCAGCAAGAGCTGGTGCGACTTTCCAAGCTAACATTAAGAGTGGGAAATTCCAAGGAATGATCTGACCCACAACCCCTAAAGCTTCGCTTCCAGAAAACTCATCCTCAACTAAAGAGGCCCAACCAGCATGATGATAGAAATGTCTGAAGACCAACGGAATGTCAATATCGCGACTTTCTCGAATTGGTTTCCCATTATCTAGTGTTTCTAACACGGAAAAAAGACGAGAATGTTTTTGAATTTGACGAGCAATAGCGTACAAATGTCGTCCCCGTTGACTTCCTGATAACTTTTGCCATTCTTTTAGAGCTGAACGAGCTGCTTCAGTCGCACGACCCACCTCATTTTGAGTAGCCTGAGTGAGATCAGCTAAAAATTCACCATTAGCTGGATTTATTGAACAAAAATCGCGCCTGGAGACAGTCCAACGACCCCCTATCCAATGTCCAAAACCAGCTTTATATTTGCTTAGCCATTCATAGGCTACTGAGGCATCTTCTAATGCCGGGCCATACTCCATATTCTCAAAAATATCCTCGATCATGATCATTAACCCATGGGATGTCGATGGTTGCCTGAATAGCGGCCTGTTACGCTGTGCTCAAGTTGTCGCCCTAGATCTGTTAATAAACCCGATGCCCCAATCCTAAAGTAGTTAGATCTAAGCCAATCGGGGCCAAGCTCTTCATGAACCAGCATAAGATATGAAAGAGCCTCTTTGGCTTTTCTTATACCTCCAGCTGCTTTAAACCCAACCATGGAGCCAGTTTTTTCATAGTAATTTCGTATCGCTCGCAACATTACTAACGAAACAGGCAATGTGGCATTTGTGCTCTCTTTTCCCGTTGATGTCTTGATAAAATCAGCTCCAGCCATCATTGAAACAAGGCTTGCATGAGCTACATTTGTTAGATTTCCAAGATTTCCCGTTCCGAGTATAACTTTTAGCTTGCTATCACCCGAAGCTTCTCGGAAAGCCCGCACTTCATTATATAGACCTTTCCAATTTCCAGACAAAACCCAATTTCTAGCTATTACAATATCGATTTCTGATGCTCCCGCGCATCTTGCACTTCCAACTTCACTTAAACGATTCTCTAGATTCGTCAAACCATCTGGAAAACCAGCAGCCACTGAAGCTACCGGAATCCCACTTCCTTGGAGTGCGGAATAGGCTGATTCCACCAATGAGGGGTAAACACAAACAGCGGCCACTCTGAGTGATTTAATTCCTAGAGTCTCGATAAGATCACTTCGAAGAGGTAACTTAGCCTTCGAACATAAACGTGCGACATTCGTATGCGTATCACCACCATCTAAAGTAGTTAAATCAATACAAGTAAGAGCTCGAAGCAACCATGCTGCTTGCCATTGCTTTTTAACCGTTCTCCGGCCTGCTAAAGAATTTATGCGTCTTTCTATCGCGCTACGATTAATTCTTTGATTTGCCAGCCAATCAATATCCAGTTCGCAGCCCAAATTTCTGGCAGGTGAAATCAATAGGCCCTCCTCTGTTTCAGCCCTAGATTCCATTTTTTATAACACCATTAAGCAACTGTTCAAGTTTAGGGCTAGCCTCTTTTCCCATTGTTAAGGTCTCTTCATGCGAAACATTAGCCTGTAAACCAGCAGCCAGATTAGTCATTACCGAAACTGCCATTACTCGTAATCCGCAGTGAACAGCAGTGATACATTCGGGAACAGTCGACATTCCAACCGCATTTGCACCGATCTGTCGGAAGGCGCGGATCTCTGCAGGCGTTTCAAAGTTTGGCCCCAAGGACCATACATATACCCCTTCATGTAATTTCAACCCGCTCTGCCTTGCAGTTTGCCTAGCTGTCTCTAATAGCTTTGGATCATATGCTTCACTCATATCAACAAAGCGAGGCCCAAGTTCTTCATCATTTAACCCAGTGAGAGGACTTAAGCCAGACCAATTGATATGATCTTTTATAAGCATTAAATCGCCAGGAAGCATATCCTCATCAAGGCTGCCTGCAGCGCAGGTCAGAATTAGAATCTCACAACCAGCAAGTTTGAGTGCCCGAATTGGAGTAGTCAATTTTTGTATGCTGTGACCCTCGTATAAATGTGCCCGCCCTTGCAAACAAGCAATGCCAATGCCCGACCATGTTCCGAGGATCAATTGCCCAGAATGACCGCTTACGGCAGTCTCTGGAAACCCATGAAGATCTTCAAAATTAGTTTTAGTGGAAACAGTAATAGAACGTGCAATACCACCTAAACCGCTGCCCAAAATCAGTCCAACTTTGGGAAACTCTGATCCGGACAAAATCCGAATTTGCTTAGCAGCGATATGATAATCCATCAGGGGAGATAGGTAGGGCCAAAACCATGTGGCAAAAGTTCATCTAAGGTAAAGGTCGCACGAAGCTCCTCTGGCGAATAACATAGTATCTTAGTGTCCTCAACCGCAAATTCTTTAATTTTCTGTCGACAACCCCCACATGGCGTACAAATTTGATCACCCTCCGACATAACTGCAATTTTCGTAAGGCGACGCTCTCCGCCCATAATCATCACGCTCAGAGCGCTCGCTTCAGCACACCAACCTTGCGGATATGCCGCATTCTCTACATTTACCCCCACATACATCTCACCCGACTCACCGAAAACAACTGCGCTTACTCGAAAATTTGAGTAGGGAGCGTAAGCTTTGTCAATTCCGTTTTTTAGCAACTCGAAGCATAAATGATCTGTCATCTGTTTTTGTGCTCACCCCTGATAAAAATTTAACCAAAATCACTTAACATGGTGAAAATTTCTGTACTCAACCAAACACTAGTGACATTATAGTGGTTACCTAAGGAGAGAACGATAGTTACTCTCTTTTGAAGGTGGCTAGAAACCACATGTCCCGGACTTTATTTAGGAGATTACATGGAGAAAACAGGGCTAAATACAAAGAATTTGCTAGAAAAAAACGATATTTTGCTTGAAGCCCGCGGCATTTCCAAGGGTTTTCCGGGGGTGTGGGAAAATCTGATACTAGATCACATTGATTTTGATGTACGCGCTGGTGAGGTACATACGTTGCTCGGAGAGAATGGAGCTGGAAAGACCGTTATCGCAAATATTTTGTCAGGTTATTATGCTAAAACAGCTGGCGAAATAATAATAAAGGGTCAAAATGTGGAGTTATATTCACCGAGAGATGGGCTCAAACATGGTGTTGCTATGGTGCATCAAGAATTAATGTTAGTGCCTACATTTACGATCGCACAAAACGTAATGATCGGACTTAATGCCTCACCTCTATCCTTCCCCCTAAAGACCGTAGAAAAACGCATCCAACAACTATCCGACCGTTATCAACTCAAAGTAGATCCTCGGGCTCGTGTGGACACATTGTCAGCAGGGGAACAGCAAAGGGCAGAAATTGTAAAAGTCCTTTTTCATGAGCCCGATGTTCTTTTGCTAGATGAACCCACTTCATTGCTGACTCCTCAAGAAGCAGATCACCTTTTTGTTGTACTGCGAACAATGGCTTCAGAAGGCAAAGGCGTTGTGTTTATTA
>CAYFJI010000031.1:0-20600 GCA_964343365.1 uncultured Acidiferrobacteraceae bacterium | reverse complement strand
TGATTACGAATCGATTATTCTTGAGCCGTCCGGACGGGGTACCGCCCCAGCCACATTGTTGGGAGCTTTGAGAGCAAAGACTATTGATGATAGTTGCTTGGTATTGATCGGGACAGCTGATCACATTATCGATGATAGAAAAGGTTTTGAGCGCGCTATCTGTTTAGCACAAAATATTGGGTTAAATAAAAGAATTGCTGTTTTTGGCATTAAACCAACTCGGCCTGAGACAGGATATGGCTATATAAAAATGGGTAACCAATTGGATGAACAAGTCTTTGAGGTTTCCATGTTTGTTGAAAAACCAAATATTGAAGATGCAGAGAAGTATGTATACGAAGATAGATGGCTTTGGAACAGCGGGATGTTTTTGACGGACGTCAGTAATTTTCTGGAAGAGATTAAATCTTATCAGCCTAAAATGCATCAAATTTGCCTCTCTGCTTACGAAAAAACTGAATTAGATGAAAATTTTCTTCGCGTTAATAAACATGATTTTGAGTTGGCTCCCAAAGATTCTATTGACTGCGCGCTAATGGAAAAAACTACTAATGGAATTGTTGTAACCGTTGACACTGGTTGGAGCGATGTGGGTTCTTGGCAATCGCTCTGGGAAGTGGGCGACAAAGATCAAAATGGTAATGTTACCCATGGGGATGTTATCTCTGTAAAAACCGAGAATACTTATAGTCATTCTGAGAACGGTTTAATTGCTACAGCGGGCGTAGAAAATCTTGTTATTGTCAAAACCAAGGACGCTGTTTTAGTCATGCAGAGAGATCGAACTGAAGAATTACAGAAAATTGTATCCAAATTAGAGGCATTAAATCGCGACGAGCGTATATACCATAAACAGATCTATAGACCTTGGGGTAGTTATGAATTATTGGATTCTGGTAAAGGATTTCTTGTTAAGCGGCTTACTGTTTATCCAAAGTGTCGATTATCGCTACAATCACATAAGGGCAGATCAGAACATTGGGTTATAGTAAGCGGCGAAGCGTTTATTACTCGAGATTCAAAATCATTCATTTTGAAAAAAAATGAATCAACTTTTATTCCACCTCAGATGTTGCATAGATTGGAGAACATGGGGTCGGAAGATCTGGTGTTGATTGAAGTTCAAGCAGGCGACCATCTTAGTGAAGATGATATCATTCGTTACGAAGATGATTTTGGAAGGAGCTAAAAGCTGATCCATTAATTACTTTACTATGTTTTAATGAAATACTCTACCTTCATTTTTTTGTTAACGGCTATCGAATAAGCGGCACAGTATCCTATAGGCGCAGGAAGATCATATGTATGACTTGACGGGAGAGAAAATAGATTGACCGAGGGGTTTACCAAACTTGCTTTAGGCCGTGAACTGATACTAACCGTGAAACTAGATAGTGGAAGGCGCAGGCCAAGGCCATGCTGTTTTGTATATGCTTCTTTTTTAGTCCAAAGTGAGAAAAACAGTTGTGTCATTTCGGCCTGGGGAGTATTTACAATCAAGTTAGCTTCGTTTTTAGAAAAAAATCGACACGCGAGTTGTTTCAATTGCTCTGAGGTTCTACGACGAATTTTTTCTATATCAACACCTACCGGAGTATTTTTTGTAATTGCGTATATTACATAATCTCCTGAGTGAGATAGATTGAACTCCAGCGCAGGGCCCGGCGTAGACTCAATTTTGGGTTTACCGTACAAATTAACTGAAAAATTTATTTCGTTAGCTGGAATATCTAAATATTTTTGCAAAATAAAGCGTAACCCACCACGTGCTAGCACATAAGATATTTGATTATCCCGTGTTTTAAATCTTGCCGATTTTTTTCTCTCTTCTAGCGAGAGAACATAATCATATTCAGATAAATTTTTTTCCTGTTTAGGGAGATGCAGCGTCCAAATATGTAAGGAATTTTCACAAATTGGTGAGATAGAAGCTTTATTCGGTACGAAGTGCATCGATTGGGTCCAAGTTAGCTGCCTTCCAAGCTGGAACTACGCCAGCGATAAGACCAATGGTTGTAGCCACCAATTCTGCGGCAATAACAAATGCCCACGGAGTGTGTGTTGGCAGGGCAGGTATTAATGCGCCGATCAACCAGGCGCCACCCGCACCAATGATAAGTCCTCCAAGACCTCCTAGCGCCGCTAAAACCATTGCTTCACCCAGAAAAAGAGCTAGAATTTGGCCTCGTCCTCCACCCAGCGCTCTAAATAAGCCAACCTCATTTGTTCTTTCTGTGACCGCAATGGTCATAATCGTTAAAATACCGACTGCTCCAACGAGTAGAGAAATTCCTCCCAATCCCCCCACAGCGAACGTTAAGACGCCGAGTATAGAATCGAGAGTGGATACCATTTCTTCTTGCGACTGGATCGTAAAATCTTCAGATCCATGACGTTTAATCAGTATCGATTTCACACGATCTAACACCTTTTCAAGGTTAGCAGTAGGGGTGTATGTTATATCGATTGCCATTAATCCTTCTCGATCAAACATTGATTGGGCCCAAGACACCGGGATGAAGACGGTATCATCAAGGTCGATACCCATCATATTACCTTTTGAATCTGCTACTCCAATTACTCGAAAACTAGATCCATCAATCCGAACTTTTTTCCCTAGTGGATTAGATTTTCCAAATAGTTCATCACGCACGGTTGAGCCAAGAACAACAAATGGGCGAGCATTTCTTTGATTATCTTCAGGTAGAAAATTCCCAATCGAAGTATCTAATGTCCAAACTTCCGGCATTCCAGATCCAACACCATAGATATTTGTTCTCCGAGAAAATTCTTGATATTCGACTGGCGCGTTCCCTACCACATAGGGATTTACTGCTTCTACTTGGGTTAAGCGTGATATCGCCTCGGAGTCGCCTAATGTGAGAGGACGGTTAGTGTTTACAAGGGCACCCGACATACCAAAAGTTCCTGATTTGCCTGGTGACACCGACAATATATAGCTTCCAAATTGAGTAAATTCACCTACTACATATCGGTTAATTCCTTCTCCGATTGAAGTTAAGAGAACAACTGCAGCGATTCCAACGGTAATACCCAAGCCTGTCAAACTACTCCGAAGTCGGTTAGAAAAGACTGAAGACAAACACATACGAATGTAATCTATTCCGAGCATACTTAAAACTTACTTTACCCTGTAAGAGCTTCAACAGGGTCAAGACGTGCAGCTCGTCGCGCAGGCAATAGACAGAATATGGATGCAGTTCCGAGGGAAGTAGAGGTTGCTGCAATTGGTGCCCAGTAGGGCACGGATATTGGAAAACTCGGCACGACTGTCGCAAATGTGAGAACAATTGTATAGCCGAGTATCAAGCCAGCTATAGCACCAAGCGTTGCTAGCATAATTGCTTCAAGTAGGAAAATGATAAGAATTTGAGAATTAGGTGAGCCGATAGCTTTCAAAAGACCTATTTCATTAGTACGTTGGCTAATTGATACCAGCATCACATTCATGATTAGAATACCAGCTACAGCAAGGGAAATAGATGCAATCCCTGCTACTGCAACCGTGAGTGTTCCTAGAATTGTGTCAAAAGTCTTAAGCATTGCATCTGCACTAATAACGGTGACATCCTCAACACCATTATGTCTTGTTCGGAGTATGTCAATAGTCGCTTTTTCAGCTCGCGCCATTGCCGTTGGGCCGTCTGCTTGAACCATGACTCGAAAGACCGAATCAGTGTTGAATAGAGTTTGCGCCATGGCTACAGGAATAATTGCTGCATCCGAGAGCGACATCCCCATTCCTTTTGGCCCTTCTTTCTTTAATGTGCCAATTACTTGAAACTTTTGACTGTCAATTCTCACGCGCTCTCCAATCGCTTTTTTATTGCCGAAAAGTTCTGTTTTTAGCTCAGCACCTAAGACTACAATGGCTTGACCTCGGGATGCATCTCCATCAGGTAAAAATCGACCTGTATTCATTTCTAGATTTCGAATGTTGTATAAACTTGCGGTGGATCCGATCACGTCAACTTCACGTTCAAGTTGTTGATAGGAAACAGGTGCCGCACCTATAGTTATGGGAGCTACCCGCCGAATAGATTGGCTTCGCGTCAGAGCAAGCGCATCTTCTATAGTTAGTTTAACGGAACTCCCAGCAAGGATAGGAGGTTGACCACCAGTGGTTTCCAATTTTCCAGGCATCACGGTTAGTAAATTACTTCCAAGGTTCATAAATTCTTCATTTACGTAACGCCGTGCCCCATCACCTATAGCAGTTAGTAGTATTACCGAGGAGACTCCGATAGCCAATGCTACAAGCATTAGCCAAGTTCGGGTACGAGCGCCGTTAAGGGCTCGTAAACTAAAACTGAGACTATCGCGTGCTCTCATATCGAATAGGTTAAAATTTGTTTATGTCGTTTTCAATCAGGCCATCACGCATATGAACACGACGTTGTGCACGATCACCTAATGCCGGATCATGAGTAATGACTATAAGTGTTATACCATTTGAATTCAGGTCTTCTAGAGTATTTATAACATCTTGTCCTGACTTGCTATCGAGGTTTCCGGTGGGCTCATCTGCTAGCAGCACCCCTGGCTGCATAATTGTTGCTCGTGCGATGGCTACTCGTTGCCTTTGCCCTCCGGATAATTGATTCGGTTTATGATTTGCACGATCAGAAAGGCCCATTGCTTCTAAAGCTTCACCGACACGGCGCTTACGTTCCCGCGGCGCGATTCCATCTAGATTAAGAGGTAATTCAACGTTTTGAGCAGCCGTCATTCGTGGCACTAGGTGAAAGCTTTGAAATACAAATCCAAATTTTCTCCGTCGAAGTGCAGCTCTCTTTTTTTCGGTTAAGGAGGTAGTATCTTCCTCATCTAACAAATATTTGCCTTCATCTGCATGATCAAGGAGACCCAGAATATTAAGCATAGTTGATTTTCCAGATCCAGATGGACCCATTATAGCGACATACTCACCATCATTAATTTGCAGATCAATTTTTCGCAGAGCCTTAACACGCTCCTCGCCAACTTGAAATTCACGGCAAATATTTGCGAATTGGATCATTGTGAGAATCTATCTCCACGTGAGTTAATATTATCCGTGGTTGCCATAACTCCATCAGATAATCCTGAAACATCTACGGATGTTACAACTAGTTCTCCAGACAAAATTCCGTTTTTAATTTCGGTCCATCCCCAGTTGGATAAACCGATTAAAACGTCACGCTTTTCAATAATATTTCCAATAAGTACATAAGCGTATTGATCCTCAAGTACCGCCTCGCTTGGCACTCGAACTTTGGAATTTCGAGTGTCGAGTATGACTTCAACGTCCGCTGAATAGCCAGCTAGCAATTCTTTTAGATCAGCAGCATTAGTTAACTCCACCTCGATTTCAACAGTTCTGGCTTGAGCGGATAAATCTACTACGAATGGTGCTATTCGATTGACAACCCCAGTAAATTCGCGGGTGCCAAAAGCGTCGAGTGTAACTCGTGCCGACTGCCCAAGCTGGACTCGGGGTGCATCTACTTCATCAATTGGTGCAGTAACATAAAAACATGAAGAATCAATAAGATCAATAGCTGAGGAGCCCGCCACCCCAGACGAGGAAGGTGTTACATATTCATTAAGTTCACCTTTCATGTTGGCAACGACACCGTCGAATGGTGCAACTAATTGTGTTCGTTCTAGTCGGGTTTGGATAAGATTAATGCGCGAAGAAGAAACTGCAGCGCTTGCTAGAGCTGCGTCGCAGCTTGCTCTTCGGGCTGATGCATCAGTTACAGCTCTATCGACTCGTTCTTCAGAAACAGAACCGCTTTTCTGAAGTTTCAACATTCGATTTGCTTCCCTTTCTGCAACTTCCGCTGTTAGACAGCTACCTCTTGCATTTGCTTGGGCAGATCGTGATTCGGCACGAGACAATTCCATTTCTGCCATCAGATCATTGTTCCATAACGACATCAATAGATCGCCCCTTTTTACGAAATCGCCTTTTTTTACATTTAATGTAGCAATGAGGCCAGCGGTTCCTGGCGACAATTGGGCTCTGCGACATGCTTTTATTGTCCCAGCGCGTGTGTTAGCAACAGTTTTCTCAACGATTCCTGAATCAGCAGTTACAACGGTTACTGAAATGGGCTTCGGTCGATTAGTTTGCCAAAATATAAAACCACCAATTCCAACGATCACAATTGAAATTAAAAGCAATTTAATTAGGCGACGGGTCATGATTTTCGTTCTCTTTTTCTTTCAGGTGAAAGATTATAGTGTGACTAGAGGGTAAATGTCGTTTATTCACTCTAACAATATAACAATGTAGAGATACATGTTGTTTTGTGAATAGTCTGTGAAAGTTGTTTTATTGCATGCGCTAAGCCGCTTTAGTAGGCTTTTTATTTACCATAATTAGCGCCACTCCCGCTAAGATTATGCTCCCGCCCAACAGAACAGATAGCGTTGGATCTTCACCTAAAAAAATAATACTTGTTATGATAGTTACAAAGGGTAGAATTAGGAGAACCGGCATAACATGTGAGACCGGATTTCGGGATAAAACTCGGTACCACACTCCATAACCTAGGCCCGTCATAATCAATCCTAGGTAGATCACGGTAGACCAACCAACCCAACTAGCATTTTCTACAGCGGACCATTGGCCGGTCTCCAAAAAAAATGATCCAATAATCAATTGTGGTCCAGAGAAAGCACCTAACCAAACTACTAAAGAGAGACTATCAACTGTACTTGCGAAACGTTTGACCATTATTTGGCCTACAGCCCACATTAGTCCACCGCTTGCAGTGAGTAGAATGGGAAATATTTGATCTTTTAGGCTCGGTTGACCGACTAGGACATATACACCACCAAAAGCCAACAACATGCCTAAAATTTGTTGTCTGTCAGGCTTCTCTTTGAGAAGTAAGATTGCTAACAATACACCGAAGGGCACTTCTAACTGTACTACGATCACTGCGAGAGAGGCATCGATCATTGAGACGCCGGTAAATGTGAGACCATATTGAATTGAAAAACCTAGTAGCGCTATCCAAAAAATCTTGATGAAGTACCCCTTGGGTAGGGACACAAACCAAAGCAAGGTGAGTGCTGTTAGAGAAAAGCGCATTCCCATCAAAAATAATGGTGGAAATTCAGATAGACCGACTTTGGCGAATGTGAAGCCAAGTCCCCAGTTAATAGGCACTGAAAAAGCTAATATTGAATCACGAATGTTCAAACGGTTTTTTCATTTTCAAGATAAGTGTATTTTTAGTTTTTTGAGGATACCAATATTTTTTTGAATACAGAAAATTTGACAGTATTAGGAAAAATTAAAACAAGAACTTGGTTTGATTTACTGATATTATAGGTTGCACGTCACCTTAATACAGAAAGATTTTTCAGAAAAAAGGTTTTTCGCCATCAATCTCTTAGTTGCTAGGATTAAGTTTTGATGCTGATAATTAATGAATCTCATTTGCCTAAATCTATATAATTTAGTATCTCCAATTTACTCAAAAACTAATCAATCAGGCATTTATAGCCTGACAACACAGGGTTAACATGGTAACGTTGCTCTGTATTCATTCCGATTATTTGTGATATTAATTCAGTCAATTTTGGTCAATGCAAGGTACCTAATCTAATCTAATCTAAAATAAAATAAAATATTACTATCATGTTTAAAGAACTAGGCGATCGACTTAAGCACACCTTTGATGATTTAAGAGGGAGGGGCCGCTTAAATGAAGATCATGTTAATAACGCCCTTCGTGACGTTAGGATTGCGCTTCTGGAGGCTGACGTAGGGTTACCAGTAGTCAAGACGTTTATTGACCGAGTCAGAAGCCGTGCAGTCGGCGAAGAAGTGATGCGTAGCTTAACACCTGGACAAGCTGTAGTGAAGATTGTCTATGATGAGTTAGTTACTTTGATGGGAAAAAAGAATGACTCTTTAGATTTATCAACCCGACCACCAGCAGTGATTCTTGTCGCGGGTTTACAAGGCGCAGGAAAAACTACTACCGTCGGAAAATTAGCTCGATACTTACATGCTCATCAAAAAAAGCGAGTTCTTGTTATTAGCACCGATATTTATCGACCCGCTGCCGTTGACCAATTAGAGAAGTTGGCAAAAGAGGTTGGAGTGGAGTACTGCTCTTATGAATCTAAAGATGCCGTTGCAATTGCTAATCATGGTTTGGAGGAGTCACGGTTACGTGGATCTGATGTGTTACTGATTGATACAGCGGGACGATTGCATGTTGACTCTCAAATGATGTCAGAGATAGGTCGGGTATGTGAGGCTGTCAATCCGATTGAGACATTATTTGTGGTTGATAGCATGACGGGACAGGATGCTATTAATAGTGCAAAAGCATTTAATCAGCAGCTCAGCCTTACAGGGATTATTTTAACAAAGACTGATGGAGACAGTCGTGGTGGCGCAGCATTATCCATTAGGTATGAGACCGGGCGCCCAATAAAATTTGTTGGGACTGGTGAATCAATGGATGCGTTGGATGCGTTTCACCCTGATCGAATAGCCTCACGTATTCTTGGCATGGGCGATGTTTTAACCCTTGTTGAAGAAGTAGAGAGAAAAGTAGATCGAGAAAAAGCAGAAAAGGTTGCCAAGAAGATTCGCAAAGGCAAGTCTTTTGATCTTGATGATTTTCGCGATCAATTAGACCAGATGAGTAAGATGGGAGGACTTGCTGGAATTATCGATAAGCTCCCGGGTATTGGAAATATTCCGCAGGCAGCGCTTGATCAGGCTAGTCAGATGCAGACGTTGCCGTTAATAGCAATTATTGATTCAATGACAGCGCAAGAAAGACAGCATCCGGCATTGATAAAAGGCTCGCGAAAGCGACGGATTGCATCTGGATCAGGAAGGCAAGTGCAAGAAGTCAATAGATTGCTCAAGCAGTTTACACAACTGCAAAAAGTAATGAAGAAAACAAAAAACAAAAAGGGAATGGCTCAAATGTTGAATCAGCTAAAAGGGGGCGGTTTTTCAGGACTGCCTCCGTCCTAAAAGATATTTTGCCATCCCGCATTACCAATAATAGCCTTGTATTATGTTAAACTCTCACCAATTTAGAATTAGTAATACCGATAAGCGGTACCTGGAGGGAATATATGGTGAAAATCCGATTAGCTCGGGGGGGGTCAAAAAAGCGCCCGTTCTATGCGATCGTAGTGTCTGATCAAAGGCGGCAGCCGAAAGGTAGATTTGTCGAACGATTAGGTTTTTTTAACCCCATGGCAAATGAGAATGAGGAGCGGATACGCTTGAATGAAGATCGCGTTGAATATTGGATAAAGAATGGAGCGAAGCCATCTGAACGCGTTGCGCACATAATTAGCCAAAAAAAGAGCGAGACAGTTTCAGTTCCGTAAAAGGTAAAAGCTAAAAATATATATTTTTCCTTGGGATCAGAAGGACTCAAAATAGACGCTTTGGATGTTCCCATAATACTGGGGGAAATTTCTGGGCTTTTTGGGGTAGCTGGAGAGGTTCGAGTTTTTGATTATTCTAGACTCCGAGGCGATATTTTAAAGTATGATCCTTGGCTGATAGAGCGGGATGGAAAGTGGCATGAAACGGCAGTGCGTAACGGTCGTCATCATCAAGAAACTCTTGTGGTACATCTTGAGGGGTTCGATGATCGTGATTTATCACGAACCCTAATTGGCAATAAGGTAGCTATAAAAAAAAGTCAGTTGCCAAAATTGAGTGAGGATGAGTTTTACTGGCATGAGTTAGAAGGGTTGCTAGTTATAAATGAGAGTGGTCATGAATTTGGGATTATTGAAAAGTTTATAGAAACTGGAGCGAATGATGTTTTTGTGGTGCAAGGTGAAAGAGAACACCTAATTCCATATACGAAAGAAGTAGTGAGAGAAGTTGATATAGAAATGAATTTGGTGTTAGTGAAATGGGAACTTGATTATTAGGAAAAATAGAAAAGTGCGTTTAGATATAATAACAATTTTCCCTAAAATGTTTGATGCTATACGATGTTATGGAATTCCTCGCCGAGCTATAGAAGCAGGAGCTTTAGATTTAAACCTTTGGAACCCAAGAGATTTGACTGAGGATAATTATAATCGTGTTGATGATAGGCCATATGGTGGAGGCCCTGGTATGGTTATGCTCGCAGACCCACTAAAAAGAACATTAGATCGAGTACGTCAAAAGAACATGGGGAGTCGGGTTATTTATCTTACTCCTCAGGGCGCCCAACTAACTCAGGATCGAATAAAGAATTTAGCCCTAGAGCCTGGCTTAGTGTTTTTGGCGGGTCGATATGAAGGTATTGATCAGAGATTAATTGATCAAGAAGTTGATGAAGAAATATCAATTGGTGATTATGTGCTATCTGGAGGTGAGTTGCCTGCAATGGTGCTAATTGACAGTTTAGTGAGATGTTTGCCCGGCGTGCTTGGCAACCAAGATTCAGCGCAGGAAGAGTCATTCAGTAAAGGTTTGTTAGAGTGGCCTCAATATACTAGACCAGAGAAATATTGTGGTCAGGCAGTACCTCCCGTTTTATTAGGAGGAAATCACAACGCTATTCGAGAATGGCGTTTGCAGCAATCACTTGGAAGAACGTGGAAACGTAGACCTGATCTCATTGCTATGGCTAAATTAAGCAAGGAACAAGAGCAGTTGTTGCATGCATATCAAAAGGAAAATAAAGAAAAGGAGGACTTGAGATGACCACGAGCATACAAGAACTTGAAAATCAACAAATGAGAGATGATCTACCTGAATTCGGTCCAGGGGATACCGTGCGGGTTCAAGTGAAGGTGCGAGAAGGAGAGCGCGAGAGGCTCCAAGCATTTGAGGGCGTGGTTATAGCTAAGCGCAATCGTGGTGTTAATTCGTCGTTCACCGTTAGAAAAATATCATATGGCGAAGGCGTCGAAAGAGTATTTCAAACGCATAGCCCATTAGTAGCATCTGTTGAAGTTGGGAGGCGTGGTGATGTTCGACGCTCAAAACTTTACTATCTTCGTAGTCGTACTGGTAAGTCTGCGCGAATTAAACAAAAAATTTCGTAGCCACGCTGTACAAAACGGGGAAGTTTATGGCCCAGTTTGCGCTACTGAGCATCGTCTTAGCAATGATTATTGTTGCTGATACATCAACGGTAGCTTTTGGGGAAAATAATCTAGCAATTAATAATACTAATTCTTATGAAATCGACCTGATTTTTGAGACTACTTTTCGTACTTCTATTGATCCCATATTAAACTCAAGTGATTTAAATAACTCTCGTTCGAGAGTTGTAGCTGCACCAAAAAAAACAGATAGAGACCTTGCTTTCAGTCATTTATCGTCTGATTTTAAAATCAATCTTGAACGTATACGTGAGCTGCGGCAAGCCGGAGCATTATCATTAGCAGAAACTCTTTTAGTTCAAAATGCTCCCGAACCACATCAAGGAGAGTGGTTTGAATGGCAACAAGAGCTATGGGAAGTTCAAACTGAAAATCAGCAATATGATCGATTGGTTGAGAATTTAGAAAAGTTAGTAGACTTTGTTTATGGCGACAACTTGCTTCAAGTTCTAGAGCGTTTAGTCATCACGCAGCAAAAACAAGGCAAGTTTCTAGAAGCAAGAGCTGGATTACGAAATTTATTTTCGATGACCTCCCAAGATCCAGTCCGAGTTTCACGCTTGAGACGGCTATTGATTCGAAACTATATTGAGTCTAATTTTTTGATGGATGCTGCGGACGCAAGTATACGATATCAGGAAGAGTATCTACCTGATGATACTCAATGGAATTTGTTGAGAGCAGAGATTCTAATTAAGACGGGAGAGCCGTCAAAAGCTATTATTCAGCTTGTTGGATTGCAGGATTTAAAAGCAAAGCTCATGCTTAAATTAGCGCGTCTCTATGAGGGATCGATAGAGCCTAATGCAGTAATCGAAAGTTTAACCCGGCTTGGTGAGACTGGACTTGAATCTTTTGATCTGGATCACTTTCGAATGGGTATCATTTCTGAAGCTGCGAGAATTTCTAATGACTTTAGGACTCGCCTTGAAATGCAGGAAATTCTATTGGGATCTAATGTTGCCGAGTTGTCGATGTTACCAGACCTCACTACAGACGCCTTATTAAATACCTATTCGGTAATTGCAATGAATGAGGGAAACGCTAACAATCTTCTAATTGGTGATGATCTTAGTTGGATTAAGCATGCTAAATCAATACAAGAGGATAAGCCCGATATCGCACGATCAATATATGCGTTTCTATTGCAAGAAGAATCACCCATTCGTGTTCGCAAAGAGTCTTATGAAGGGTTAATTAGCTTATTGCTGGAGGAAGGAAAATATTCATTAGTTTCATATCTCTATAATGAAAACAGTCTAATTAGTGGCGTTCCTCAAGTTAGTCAAAATCTTTTACTTGCTTGGTCGCGCCTTGCTTTAGAAGAACTAGACTACAAAACTGCAATGAATATAGCTAGAGTAATAAGCTCAACTCCGGATGGATTTACCAATTGGACTTGGCAACTCTATATAGCACGACTTGAAATATTTTCTGGAAGGATCGCGGAGGGAGCAGACCGATTATTACGCCTCTTAGAAGATCATGATCAGTTGCAAGAGGCCGAACTTGATCAATATCTACAAGTAGTCTTCGACCTCCAAACTATTGAGCATCATGATTTTGCTATGTCTTTATTTAAGTTAGTAGAGCCGTTCACTAACTCTTTACGACAAAAAAGGGAGCTATTTTTTTGGATGGGTGAATCACAGATTGGTCAGGAAAAATTTTCCCAAGCTGCAGACCTCTTTCTTCAATCTTCCGAAATAGGTGATCAGAGTAGTGATTTATGGGGCCAAAGCGCGCGATTTAGAGCAGCAGAGGCGCTAGCAGATGCTGGTTTATTTGATGATGCATACAATATTTACCAAAATTTACTTGATGAAAGCCAAGATCAAACTCGTCGATTTCAATTGCAACAAAAGCTTCAACAGATAAATCTGCGACGAGCGATTGATATTCGATGAAGGCAGTGCACAATGCTAAAAAAAAATGATCGCATGCTGGTTGATCAATTTCTTGATACGATTTGGCTCGAGTCAGGGCTTAGCCAAAATACTCTATCGGCATATCGTTCAGATTTGGAGCAATATGCGATTTGGGCTTACAAAAGTAAATGTGAACTATCTACAGCAGGTCGAGCTAATATCCTGAATTATTTAGGTTACTGTGTTGCCAATGGAGTAGCTGCTCGATCATCGTCTCGTAAATTATCTAGTCTCAGACGTTTTTATCAGTATATGAGTAGGGAAGGAAAAATAGATTTAGATCCAACATCTGATGTCGAGTCTCCAGTTGTAGGAAGCTATTTGCCGGAAACTTTGTCAGAGACGGCTGTGGAAAAATTACTTGAATCTCCGGATACCAATACGGTGCTTGGTATTCGTGACCGTACGATGTTGGAGTCTTTATATGCTAGCGGGTTACGGGTTTCAGAATTGGTCAAACTCACTCGAGCAGAATTAGACGAAAAAGCGGGATTAGTTCGAGTAATCGGGAAAGGACAACATGAGCGTATTGTTCCTTTGGGTCAAGAATGCCTAAATTGGGTTTGTTTATATTTGGACAGTGCGCGAAATATCATATTAAATGGAAAGGCCTCAGATAGTATTTTTGTAACTAAACGAGGTGCTGCGATCAGCAGACAACGGTTTTGGCAATTGATAAAATACTACGGTAAACGCGCAGGAATTGGCGAACAACTTTCGCCCCACACACTTAGGCATGCTTTCGCTACTCACTTGCTGAATCATGGAGCAGATTTAAGGAGTGTTCAGATGCTTTTAGGGCATGCTAATTTGTCAACAACACAGATTTACACGCATGTTGCAACAGCACGCCTCCAGTCTTTGCATGCATCGCATCATCCACGTGGCTAGTTGTCGTTTTCGAATTAAACACAGATGGGATATTTTTGTCATTAATTCAAAGCTTGTGCTAAACGCCTTCGATACGCAGGTACCTCCTTATGATCAGCACCTAAGATTTCGAAAGTTCGTACTAAATTTTCCCGACCTAATTCTTTTGCTTTCCGGTCACCGATAAGTACTATCTCTAACCACTGTTCCATAGCCGCGGAATGGTTGCCTGCGGAAAAATACACTGCGCCAAGTTGAGCCTTTTTCTTAAAATCCTTAGGATTATTGATTACATATGTCTCCAATGCATTTAGATCTGTGTTTTCACCTGCGATTTCTGATAACTCTATGCGGGCTAATATCGATTGTGCTGCGGAATTCTGGCGGAGATTTTTAGGAAAATTATCGAAAGTTGATCGAGCCTCTTCAAAACATTCAGCATCGAGTTGATACCCTGCAAGGATTAAGTGCAATTTGTCATAACTAGGATCATGTTGCAGTGCTAATTGAATTGTTTGTATTGCTTCCTTAATTTTCCCGTTTTCCAACAATTTTTTTGCTTCTCTTATACTTTCATCTCCGGGTCGATCAAGATGTTTCTCAATGAAATCTCTTATTGCAGGTTCTGGTAGCACTCCCATAAATTCATCTGCTATTTCTCCATCTTTAAACAGTTTTATCGTGGGAAGGCTTCGAATGTTGAAACTGCTGGCTAATTGTTGCTCCTCGTCAGTATTAACTTTGGTCAAATCAATTTTACCCGAATATTCTGAGACAATATTTTCGAGTAAAGGCATAAGCATTTTGCAAGGCGCACACCAATCAGCCCAAAAATCAACTAATACGGGATTTGTTTTTGATTTTTCGAGAACTAATTTCGAAAATGTTTCAGAAGTGATTTCAGTTGCCATTTCTAGGTATTTATGACCTACATTAGGAAATTCAAGTTGCGACAGATTTTACAACCTGAACAGCTTTTTCGCATTCGTCTTCCCTATTTTTATTTTATCTAGTTCGCTGATTTCTGCATTATCAAACCATTCCGCTCCATGATCAATATTTTCGAACGGCCAATCAATAGAAAATAAAATTCTATCAGCACCAATTTCTACCATGGTATTAACCAAGGACTGTGTGCGAAACACACCCGATGTTGTGACGTAAAAATTATTTAAAAAATAGTCTATAACTTTTTTCTTAGCGGGATATCTAGGCGGTTGATTTGCCCATTTAACCCTATTATCAATTCGCCACAAGTGTCCTGGTATACCTTCACCAAGGTGACCTAGGATAATTGTGAGCGTTGGAAATTCATCGAAAAGACCAGAACAAATTAAACGAAGTGCATGGACTGCAGTTTCTTGTGCGAAAGCCCATGTCGGACCTAATAGCCAAGGATGACCGTCATAGATTTGGGCCATACTTGGTATTGGATTACGAGGGTGTAAATAAAAAGGTCGTCCTAGTTTATCTACGGTATCCCAAAACGCTCGGTATTCAAGTTGGTCATAATAAACAACGGAATCTGGATTGTTTAGTTGAGAAAAACCGTTAACCAACGATCCCACAAATCTTAATTCATTGATGCATCTTTCCAATTCTTGGCTTGCTAGATCCGGATCTTGCATCGGTAGTGCCGCAAATCCAAGGAAACGTGATGGGTTTTTTGATACAATTTCGGCCAAGAAATCATTTGCTTTTTGCGCTAGCTGGGATGCCTGATAGGGATCTGGTATAGATTGAATAGCAGGCGCATTCAAGGACAGAATCATGGTTTCAACGCCGTATGTATCCATCAATTTTAGGCCCCGATTTTCAAGGTCAGTAAGTCGGCTAGTAATCTCGGGCCAGAGAGTTTTTGGGAAGACGCCGAGTGATCCATCGATGGTTTCATCGATGGAAAAGTGTTCCTCAAGAGCTATTTTTCCTTGCAATGATCAGTACCAAATTTCATTAATTAAAAAATTAGATTGCTATTGACATGCTCCAGCGTTACTTGACGATAATAACTCAGGTTAAAACATTATCGTTATGATTGTAAGTGGAACATCACCAGTTAGGAATGTCAAGAATATTTGTTACAATAAACTATAATAAGGATTAGGTTCAACCATCACCTCTCTTTAAATGGGGAACAGGGAGTCGGTCATGTCAAACAATTGGATGGAGCGTTATTGGCACCCGGTAGGATTGTCTGAAGAAGTGAGAGATCAACCCTCGCAATTCATGCTTCTGGGGCAAAGAATTGTTGTGTTTAGAAATGGTAATGATGTAGTAGCTATGGAAGACAAATGTCCTCACAGAGGAACTGCTCTGTCTGGTGGAATTGTGAACGACGGTAAGATAGCATGCCCATACCACGGATGGCAGTTTAATTCCAATGGTAATTGCGTGCATGTACCTGCACTACCAGAAGGGTCACCTGCAATACCCGAACGAATTCGAGTTAATTGCTACAATGCACGCGAAGAGTATGGTTTAATTTGGGTGGCGATGAGTTCTATACCGGAGACATTCCCATCATGGCCACGCGACGCATGGCAAAATCCAGACTACCATACTTTCTCTCCAGGCACATATATATGGGAGGCAAGTGCTGCACGTGCGACTGAGGCCGCTATGGATTTTTCTCACTTTAATTTTGTCCATAAAGGGTATACAGAGTTAGCAGATGGACCGATCATCAAGCCATATGAAGTTTCTGAGACTATAGACGGTATGCAGTATGCCTACGAAGATACAGCTTTAAAGCGAGACTATAGCTTGCATTTTCCATTTGTTTTGCATGATACAAAAACCGTAATTGCCGAGGGAGAGGGAATTACCTGGTCAGAAAAAACTGCAAGCAAAGAAGGGGATGTCACTATTTTGACTTTCATTGCAACTCCAGTCACAGACTGCCAAACTAGAATTTTCAGCTTTATTGGTCGAAATCATTCACTTGATGTCTCTGACACTGTGATGGCAGAAGGATTCGATGAAATTATGGATCAAGATCGCATAGTCGTGGAGTCGCAGCTGCCAGTCGAAATACCAGACAATATCGACGCTGAGTTTCATCAGCGTTGCCCAGATGCTGCATCACTGATATATCGGCGTTTGTTGTCTGAAGCAAAGCGTAAAACAGTCAAGCTGAATCGGATCATTCAGAATCAATGAGATTTTTATTGGAACTATTTAAGCCTTAAGGCTGCATTGATTTTGAACATTACTATCTCAATTTCCCAGGTTACAGGAACGCCTTTGGATCCCATCGGCAATCGTAAGCGGTGTGAAACTATCTTGCGAGATTCCTTCAAAAAAGGGGCAAACCTGGTTATTTTACCTGAGCTAATTATACAGGGTTATTTTCTTGATAAGCATGGTCAGTTTGAAACTGCTGAGGAATTTGATGGGCCAACTTTGAATAGTTGGTTAAAGATTGCTAATGATTACAATGGTTATGTAGCTGGCGGATTTACGGAGCGTGTTGGTGACGTATTATTTAATACTGCCATATTGATTGGCCCAGCTGGACCACTAATTCATTACCGCAAACTTCATTTATTTGATCGAGAAAAGGAAGTTTTCGAACCAGGAGACTTGGGGTTGCCTATTTCGGATACTCCAATTGGTATAATTGGGCTTTGTGTCTGTTACGATTTACGATTTCCAGAAGTAGCTCGACTGTTAGCCCTCCGTGGTGTACAAATTCTGGCAGTGCCTACTGCTTGGACTGCTGGCTTTGATAAGTTACACTGGGACAGAGATGGATATTGTCCACAAGCTCGAGGCGCAGAATTACAAGCTAATCTAAGCCAAATTTTCATTGGTTGTGCATCTCAAGTTGGTGATCAATCTGAATTTGTTTTGTTGGGATCTTCTTTATTGTTAAGCCCTAGCGGTGAAACTTTAATGGGGCCATTTTCTGGGGAAAAGGAAGAAAGTTCAATGATCGAAATTGATGTTAATGAAACCAAGCGAGCACAGACACGTTCAACTTTAATTACACCTCGAAAAGATCGACGGACGGATGTGTATGGCATGAGTTACGGCAATAAGACATATTAATTTGGAAGATATACTAATGTAGTAATTAGGTTTGTTTTTGGCTTTTTTATATTAAAATAAAAATTTCAGCGCACAAAACCAAAACGGGAGCTAACCAATGAAAATGATAGATCTTTCTCACATGATGAGCATACATACGCCTGGATGGGTTGGGTATTCGGGCAATAAAATGTATTACGCTCAAAATTTGCAAAGCAAGAATATAGTGGCCCAACGTATCGATACTGCGATGCATGTAGGAACACATATTGATGGCGCTATGCATGCAGCCGATATTAAAGGTGATATGGGGTCTTACCCGCTTGATTTTTTATGTGGCCCCGGGGCGGTTGTTGATATTTCTGAACACATGGATGATTGGGCAGTTATTACTCCTGAAATGCTTGAGTCAGCACCGGTGGAAATCAAGGATAACGATATATTAATTATCCACACTGGATTTCATAAGCATTACGAGGGCCAACCTCAACAGGATTTGATTAAGTACTTTTGCATGCATCCCGGAGGTGGGCTTGAACTTCTCAATTGGATGCTAGATAAAAAAATAAAATGGTTTGGTGTTGATTGTGGCAGTGGTGACCATGCAATGAATACATCGATTAGGATGATGCGTCCCGATTTAGCAGCGCAGTTTGAAAAAAAGATTGGGATGAGTTGCAGTGAATTTTTTGGAGAATTTGATTACATTCATAGGCTTTCTGGACGAAAGGTTACTCAAGATATTTTTCCATTTCATAATTATGCCTTTCAGGAAGGCTTAATACATGCTGAAAATGTAGGTGGTGATATTGAGTTAGCGTTGAATCAACGGTTTGTGATAGGCGCTTTCCCATGGCGTTATGATGGGCTGGAATCTTGCCCATGTCGAATCATATGTTTTGATGGTGTTGGAGATGAAGTAGAGGCTATTGGGGACGCAGCTAATGCGGTTAAGCAAGATAATCCGACAGGTCATTGGCGCAGATAATTAGCATCATTTAAGAAACAGTTAGCAGATGAAAATAGAGCAATATTTTAATCTTCCAGTTCCTTGTGATGTTTCGTGGAACTACTTTCAAGACTTGCGACAAGTAGCAGAATGTATTCCGGGAGGTGAAATAACCGGAGATGATGGGGAAGCGACGTACTTTGGAACGGTTAGTTTGAGAATCGGTTCTTTTAATGTCAAATTTGACGGTGAAGCACAACTGGAAAACGATTTTGAGAACAAAGTCGGAAAATTAAAATGTAAGGGTGTAGATAAGCGAGGCGGAAGCCGTACACGCATGACAATGGAGTATCGATTGTCCTCCATTGAGGATACAACCAGAGTTGATATTGAGGTAGATCTAACTTTATCAGGTGCAATAGCCCAGTTTGGTCGAACAGGGCTTATAAATGAGACTGCTAATATTATTATGGGCCAGTTTTCGGGATGTCTTGAGAAAAAAGTGTTGGCTGTGTTGGCTGGTCAATCGACATCAGAGATCGAAAAGCCAAAACAAATTGGTGGTATTTCTCTAATTACAAGAGGCTTGTTTGCTTGGCTTAAAAAGTTGATAACGAGATCTCAAAAATGAATCATGTTGGATATTTTTTTGGAGTTTTTTCGGCAATATTCGTAAAAAATATTGAAAAGTTAATGCTAATAGGAGGTTTTTTTGAAACCGCCACTATTTGAATATCATAAACCAACCAGCATTCCAGAACTTTTGGAGCTATTGGATACCCATGGTCATGACGCGAGAATTTTAGCCGGTGGTCAAAGTTTAATGCCATCAATGAATTTCAGATTGTCGCGCCCTGAACATGTAATTGATATCAATCTAATAGAAGAGTTAAACCAGCTAAACGTCGAAAAAGACAAACTAGTAGTGGGCGCGTTGACAAGACATGTAGCTTTTGAACAACCTGTAATAGATGATCCTTTAGGCGGTTTATTAGCGACGGTGTGCCAGCATCTTGCTCATTGGCCGATTCGTGTGCGGGGAACTTTTGCTGGAAGCTTGGCGCATGCAGATCCGGCAGCTGAATGGTGTTTGTTAGTAGTTGCATTAGATGCAGACATTATCATTCGTAGCACTAAAGGTGAAAGATCTGTCAAAGCATCAGAATTTTTTAAAGGGGGTTTCCAAACTGCGCTGACTCCAAATGAGGTTATAGTTGAGATACATCTTCCACTACTAGGGAATAACGCGCGTTATGGATTCATTGAAGTAAGTCGACGAACTGGTGATTTTGCACTTGCAATGGTGCTCTCAATTATGTGGTTGAATTCGCAGGATCAAATAGAGAGAGCCGCGGTAGCTGTCGGTGGGGTGCAATCCTATCCACTTCGCGTGCCCGCCGCTGAAGAGAATCTTGCCAAGGGAACTCCATCTAAATTTTTATTCGAAGGAACATCCGAGATAGTTGCTCAAAACCTGGATCCAATGGAAGATATCCATGGCGATTCGGAGTTCCGGAGAGATCTTGCTCGAACGTTGACCGTCAGATCGCTGGAACGCACTTTGGATCAATGACTTGGTCTGGCTCTAAGCTTAAACGTTTTCGCGATCCTGTTCAGCTACGCGGCGAAGGAAGTTTTGTTGCTGATTTATCAGCGGGTTCGAAAAGTGTGCGATTTGTTCGTAGCCCATTTGCTTCAGGTCAAATAGTAAA
>CAYFJI010000030.1:0-21018 GCA_964343365.1 uncultured Acidiferrobacteraceae bacterium | reverse complement strand
GGATTTTTATCAAGAAATAGGATATGTGTCGACATTATTGATTTGACCTACGCAGTCTGGGATTAGCTAATGTATAACCAGTATCCGCAAGCCAATTACCCAACACTACCATCACAATCAAGATAAGAGAAAAAAATTGTGCAACTGGATAATCACGACGAAGAACCGCAGTCACTAATGCTTGGCCAATACCTGGCCAACTAAAAATTTGTTCAACAATAAGAGCATATCCAACAATTTGGCCAATCCGCAATCCAGCTAAAGAGATTATAGGAATCAGTGCATTTCTAAGCACATGCTTACCCATAATGCTCCACTCCGACAGTCCACCAGCTCTCAGCGTCCGAACAAAATCATGATTTTGATTTTCAATCATTGCCGAACGCGTCATCCGAACAGTTAAAGCAATGCCTTCAAATGCTAATACGATTGCTGGAAGAATAAGATGCTTTGGGCTGCAACAACCAGCCGCTGGAAGTATTCGAAATGTAGAAGCAAACAACCAAACAACAAGGAGAGCAAGCCAAAAATTAGGAACAGCCATACCAACAACTGAAAAAGACATGATCCCATGGTCTCCCCAACTATTCCGCCTCAAAGAAGCTAGAACTCCAAGCGGAATTCCGATTAAAAAAACAAGGCCAAAAGCTGCAGCTCCTAAAATAAGACTATTTTTTCCATGCTCTTTTAACATAGAGACAAGCGAAGCATTGTTCGTGATCGAACGTCCTGGATCCCCTCGCAATATTTTTCCTATATATTCAAAATATTGCAGATGCACTGGTCTATCTAACCCCAGCGACGCCCGAAATTCTTCTCTAAATTCCTCCGTTGCTGAGCCGGGTAAAGCTGCAGCGGTGGCATCACCACCAGACAAACGAATTGCGTAAAAAACCGCTATTGAACTAACAATTAATACAATTATCATGTACACCAGCTGTCTAAGTACAAGTTTCATTCGTTTGTTTTCCTTCTCTTTTCGTGTCGCAACCTTGGATCAAAATGATCACGGAGTCCGTCACCAATCATGCTCACTGCTAAAACTAAAACTACAATCCCAATTCCTGGAATCGTGGCTTCCCAGTGATTAAGTCTCAGAAAACCTCTGCCATCCGCAATCATCTTTCCGAGACTAGGTAGCGGTGGTTGCGCTCCCAGACCAATGAAAGATAAAGCTGCCTCCGCAATTACAGCAACTGCAATCAAATAAGACGCCATTATTAAGGCAGGCGCCAAAACGTTAGGCAATAAATGTCTCCACATAATACGGTAACGTGAGACTCCAGCCGCTCGTGCAGCCTCAACAAACTCTTTTTCCTTTAGAACAACCACTTCACCCCGTACTACTCGAGTAATAGCTGCCACATTTACAATACCAACTGCTAGTATGACTGGGAAGAGTCCTTCTCCAAGCCCGCCCACTAGCAAAACTGCAACGAGAATTAATGGAAAACCCCAAATAAAATCAGTAGTTGATCGAACAAAACGATCAATAAAACCACCAAGATATCCCCCGACCATTCCTAGTATTACACCACCAATAAGAGACAAAGCGGTTACAGCAGCTGCAACTAACAATGAAACCCTAAAACCCACGAATAAACGAATCGCCATATCCCTGCCGTAGTTATCAGTCCCCAGCAAATAACCATCAGATAAAGGTGGTTTATGCGCATTTCTAAGAGATTGGCGGGCATAATCTGCATCGTAAAACACTGGCCCAAGGATAGCTAAGCCCAATACTATTAGACCTAATATAATCCCAGTTATCAGCATCTTATTGTGCACAATCGATTGGAAACGCTTCTGCCAAGGGTTAGCTCGCAAACTTGCTTCGTAAAGTTTTAAGTTTTCCTCCCAGCGAAGTAATTGGGGAGACTGTGTTTTTATATTATCTGTTTGCAATTTTTTGCTACTTGTTGCTATCGTAACCAATATTTCGTGCTTGTATGATACCGTTTCATAGCCCAACAGAATACCATGAGTAGAAAATACTATCTTTACGGAACAAAGGTTGTTTTGATATCACGCTGTAACGACAATCATATCCATGCACATAGTTAACTTTATCAAGCTAGAGATTAGTTGGCAAAACACTTAGCATATATCATGGATTAATGAAATCAGTTTAAATCATCAAATATGTAAGAATAGGATTATCTACTACAAAATAATCAAATTGAAGAAAATCAACAACTTTTTAAAAAATCTACCCTTATTCGCTTTAAATTATATTCACACAAACGAGGAATAAGATGTCAAATTTCGAAAAACAAATTCATCAAAGGGAATTACGAAAAACCATTGAAGAAATGCCGGTTTCACAAATTCGTGAGATAGCAAATGAAGCTATCGGCTTAGATGACATGATACCACTTTGGTTTGGCGAGCCTGACATATCAACGCCTAAATTTATTTGCGATTCTGCAATACGATCCATGATGGACGGACAAACTTTCTATACGCCAAACAGAGGTATACCCGAGTTGCGACAAGCTATCATGTCCTATACCTCCAAACTTTATGGCATTTCTATGACTATGGATAGAGTCACCGTAATGGCATCTGGAATGAGTGGAATAATGATAAGTCATCAGTTATTAGTTGAACCTGATATGAACGTTGTATGTCCTACACCATTATGGCCCAATATTAGAGGGACAGTAGATATATTAGGAGGAAATTGGCGTCCAGTGGACCTACGATTGATAGAAAACAGTTGGCACCTTGATCTCGATCAATTATACGATAGTGTCAATGAGAAAACACGCGTAGTGTTCATCAACTCACCAAATAATCCGACTGGTTGGACCATGTCCTCCGAACAGCAGAAAGCATTGCTAGACTTTTGCAGAAAGCGTGGAATCTGGCTCCTAGCAGATGAAGTTTACGCGCGCATAGTTTATGACAAACAACATGCGCCATCTTTCCTAGAACACGCTGATCCAGAAGACAGATTAATCATTATCAATAGCTTCTCAAAACCATGGGCAATGACGGGTTGGCGGTTAGGGTGGCTAATCACACCTCAACGTTTTGGAAAAACTTTGGAGAATATGAATGAATTTAACTTTGCTGGTGCTGCAACATTTACACAATTTGCTGGAGTCACTGCCTTGGAGGACGGAGAAGATTTTATCAAACAACAAATTACACGCTACAGAAAAGCACGTGATCTTGTTTATCAGCGTCTTTCAAGTAATCCAAGAATTCGTATGGGTTGGCCAGAAGGGGCGTTTTATGCTTTCTTCCACGTAGAAGGTGTCGCAGATGCCCTTGGGTTCTGCAAAGAACTAGCAAATAATGCTCGCGTTGGACTTGCTCCAGGGATAACATTTGGCGCACGAGAAGACGGATGGTTGCGACTTTGCTTTGCAAATCAAATTGACACCCTGAATATGGCACTAGATAGGCTAGAACAACACCTGCCATCCTGATTAAAGTCAAAATTATCCATCTATAATGGTCATAGACACAAAATTGAACGTCAAAACAAATACTACAGATAAGACCATGTCAGGTTTTTTGGTACCTCAAACATGAGTGATTAAATCGCTTTCTCTTATTTTCCCACTTTTTTGCGTTAAAGGATGGAGAGCAGGAGCGCTATAAGAAATCAAAGTACGATGCCGATCCGGTTTCCCGTATTTAGTTGTTCGCTGTTGCGGTATTCGTCCAGCATGTTTAATTAATGCATCCATTTCATCAGGCGGTAATTCTTGACCATTTTGATTTCCAGCAGCTCGGGAGATGGATTCGTTCATCAACGTGCCACCAATATCATTGACGCCGGCTCTGAGGCACTCCCTGAGTCCTGCCTTCCCCACTTTTGTCCAAGATGCTTGAATGTTATGCACCCTACCATAGAGAACAATTCTCGCAACGGCATGCATCAAGATAGTTTCACGAAAAGTAGGGCCACGCCTACAACCTTGGCGATGGTACATCGGTGCCTCTTTGTAGATAAACGGCAAAGGAACAAATTCTGTAAACCCGCCTGTCTCTGATTGCAAATTTCGGACGGCAATAAGATGTTTAGCCCAATGCTGTGCCTGATCTACATGCCCGAACATAATTGTTGCGGTGCTCGATAGTCCAACGCCATGTGCAACTTTCATGACATTCAACCATTCTTGAGTACCAAGCTTATCCGGACATATGATTTTGCGAATATCATCATGCAAAATTTCCGCCGCGGTACCGGGTAAACTGGAAAGACCAACATCCTTTAGGGTTTCTAAAAAATCGTTTATTGTTAAGTTCATAGTCGAAGCGCCATGAGTTACTTCTAGCGGAGAAAAAGCATGGATATTTATTTCAGGAATTTCAGCCTTGATCTCACGACATATCGACATATAGGTATGACCGTTAAATGATGGGTGAATCCCTCCCTGTAAACAAACTTCGGTTGCGCCACGCTCCCACGCTTCACGCACACGTCTTCTTATTTCCTCTAGATCGATCAAGTAGGGCTTATCTTTTGATTCATTTTGAGCAGAACTTTTTGAAAATGCACAAAACCCACAACGATACGTGCAAATATTTGTGTAATTAATATTACGATTAACAACGTAGGTCACTGTATCGCCATTAACTTGACGTCTCAATTCATCTGCGAATTTACAAACCTCAAAAAATTGATTTCCACGCGCACTGAAAAGCTTCACCACATCCTCTTCAAGCAAATCAATGCCTTTGACCGCACGATCAAAAATTAAACTTAGTTTGGATCTACTGGACTGACCTACATTACCAGAAATTTCAAATGGAGCATTTAAAACTTCTCCAGCCACCCAGCTATCGGTCCTAGGAAATCCTTCCGAATCAACGAATTTTTGAGCTAAACGAAAAATTTTTGGCGATAGCCAATTCGAATTATGTTGTATATAGCCTGGATAAATAGGGAGACGCGGAACCAAAATTTTACCAGCAAGACGAACCGTATTTTCTAATTCAACAACTTTTGGCCATGGTGCTTCTGGATTAACATGGTCTGGGGTAACTGGTGAGATCCCACCCCAATCATTTATCCCCGCAGAAATTAGCTCGCCTTCACCACCCGGCCACAGATTAGGGGGTGCCTGGATACTCATGCTTCCCCCAAACAAAATTCGTGCCACTGCAATCGTCCACATCAAATCTTGGCTAGAGGGCTCAGAATACCCAGCCATTAACGTTCCAGCTTTAGCCCGAAAAGGCTGAATGATCAATTCTTGAATATGCTGATAACGGTCATTTAACTGTCGAATACGGAGCAATGAGTCAATCCTCTCAGCACGTGACTCTCCAATACCAATCAAAATGCCAGTGGTAAAGGGGATACTCAACACTCCCGCTTCCTCTATATTTTTTAACCGCACCTGAGGCCTTTTATCAGGTGAACCATAATGTGGGCCACCCTTAACGCATAAGCGTTCGCTAGATGATTCCAACATGATGCCTTGGGATGCCGAAACTTCTCTCAGGGCAGCCATTTGATCCTTTGATAAAACTCCTGCATTGATATGAGGTAACAATTCATAGTCTTCAGCAACTTTGTGAGCGAGATGAAGTAAATATTCAAAAGTCGATTCATACCCTAACTGTTTTAATTCCTCCCGAGCACTCCTATAACGCAATTCTGGCTTGTCACCTAGAGTAAATAATGCTTCGTAACATCCTGTTTTCTTGCCCAATTCTGAGATATGAAAAACTTCATCTGGTTGGAGAAAACCTTTTTGAATTTCTTTAGGTTTTCGAGCAAAGGTACAATAGTGGCACATATCACGACATAAAACTGTGAGCGGGAGAAAAACCTTTGGTGAGTAGGTCATCATATCACCATATTCATCATCGCAAAGTGCCTTACTCAGCTCAATCAGACTATAATCATCAGAACAACGTAAAAGTGTCATTGCCTCTTTGTCTGTTGGTCGAGCACCCCAAAATTTTTCAATATTAAGGCTCATACTAGTCCTTTAATCTTTTCAAATTGTGAAAAATTATCCTCGAGTATAGGGTGTTCTCGATACTCCAAATCTAAACTACTCAAATAATCCTGTGTTCTAGAACTGTTACCAATCGAGACCAATCTAACAAGATCACTCGGCCAATCAATATCAAAACTAAATCCTTTTAAGGGCAATATTTCTACAGAAACACCCTTATTTTTAGCAATCTTGTGATGCTCCAAAAGACTATTAACACCAAATCGTGGTTGGACAGGTAGAGGAATTTTTGAAGCTATACTATTAGTTCCCATGCCATCCTGGGATGGAACCAATGTTAATCCTTCGCTCATTTGCAATGATTGCACAAGAATATCTATCTCGGATAAATTTAAGAGTGGAACATCACCTGGCACTGTGAAAAATTTTTCAATACCTCGGCTCTCGAGAAATTGAACTGCCTGCATAATAGCAGTATTAAGTTGCGGTAGCCCATCTTCTTCCAATACAGTCGCTCCTAATGCCTGGCAGTGCGTTTTTATAATTTCACATTTCGTAACTACCAGCAAACCTCCAACGCTGGGCGCGCAATTAAGAACATTTACAACATCTTTCATCATGGTTAGAGAAAGTATACGTCGCTCATAAGTAGTTAAAATAGGCGTCAATCGACTATTCGACAAACTAATTGACTTAAGCGGAAGAATGGCCCACGGCTTTTTACCGTTAGTGTGAAACATGGCGATTCGATTAATGCTTTTGCATTGACTCTACACAGGACACAACGTACCGACCGAGTCTTATTTTGTCTTCTAATGCATGCATAGCAATGTCAGTTGTAAACACTTTGATCCCTAAATCCTCTATTCGAGACACAACATCGACATCTGTTGAATCAATAATTATTGCGTCAATTAGGTTTGACGAATAGTAGGATGCTACAGCAAATGAAGAAATTTCGTAACCAAGTTCACTCATAATTTTTGCGGTTGGGCCCTTGAATGCGGTTGACCCGATCAACGGTGAAATCGCTATACAGGGAAATTTACGGTTTGCAAGGCTATTCTTAAAGCTTGATATGGCCAAAATAGGCGCTACGCTAAGGAAAGGATTAGATGGTGCAATTATCAGTGAATTTAAATTACGGCTTTGGAGCAACGTTTCCAAATCTGGATTTAGGCGAGCAGACTTGGCACCCTCATATCTTAAACTTTGCACTACAGGTTCACAGCGAAGTCGGACAAAATAATCCTGAAATCCAAGTTCACTATATTTTTCAGTACCGACAATAGTCCTCAGGCGATCATCAGTAGATGGGACAATATTGTGTGTCAGTCGAAATTCCCTACAAAAGTCTTTAGTGATTGTGGATAGTAGATCTCCTGAATTCAGTCGTCGAGTCCGCTCAAGATGCACCGCTAAATCACGATCGCCTAATTGAAACCACGCATCTCTCCCAAGGTCAGTCATTTCTTTGAGTACTTCCCAAGTTTCTGCTTGTCGACCCCAGCCAGTTTCATGATTTACTTGGTTCGAAAGCGTATACAACAACGTGTCAAGGTCAGGAGAAATGTAAAGACCCCAATACTCAAAATCATCGCCCACATTGCCAATGATCATTAGTTCTGTAGAATCGAGGAAAGATGTAAGTCCCTTAACTAATTTCGCTCCACCGACCCCGCCCGACAAGACGATGTGTTTGTCCGATTGCCGTCGAGTCAAATTACTCATCGAAACAAATCAAACTCTTTTCTTCGAACTAATGTCTGAGCAGGCGATTCCTGACTTAAAATCTTGAAGCCTCGAATGAGAGCCACTGGGCACCCTTCATCGGCTTGTCCCTGCACCAATGATGCTGCGCTGGCCAATTCGTCTGCAATTGCCTCTTGACTTGATACTAAGGGCACACCAAAAAGATCAAGCTTACCTCTATGATCTTCCACTGCTGGCAGTCCTGCCACTCCAATTGCCAATCCTATCGTACCATTTCTCCACGCTCGGCCAACACTGTCACTAATAATAATCCCAACTTTTTTGTTTGTTAAATCATAAATACGTTGACGATAATTTTTGCTCGTTGCGTCTGGGTCAATCGGAAGGAGGAGAACCCATTCTCCGTTCTCATCTGGTCGAATATTTGAGTGATCGATTCCTGCATTTGCTAAAATAATTCCTAAGCGATGTTCTGCGATAATTAAATCAGTCGACTTTCGAACAATTTCCTTCGATTCAGAAAGTATCAACTCCACGAGTCTCGCATCTTTTCCTGTTTCAATAGACAATTTCTTCGCTTTTTCGCTTGGCGCAATATCCTTTAAATTAACCTCTCTACCTTCGGCCTTAGATACAATTTTCTGAGTAAAAACTAGAATATCGCCCGACTCAACTAAAACATTCTGTTTCTTTACGCACGCCAAAGTTGATTGAACTATGTCGCATCCAGAACTAACTAAAGGAAATTCTTTTAGTGCAGTAATTGAAATATCGGCGACCCAAGTGCTTTGTGGTATTTTAGATTTAATCTTTTTGTCCTTCACTAATTACTTGAATACCAGCGCCTTTTAAGCTGTAATATTTATTCACAAAAATCATGACCGAAGTCATAGCTTCAGATGCAGCAGAATTCTCAATAGATCCGCCATGCCAACCTTTCAAACCAATATCTTCAATTAAATTAATCGCAATTTGACGTGAGGATTTTTTATTCCCATATACTAAAACATCGCCAAACAATTCATGCTCAAAATCACCCAAGTGCGTGGCAGACACTGTGTGCAACGTAGATACCACATCAGCGTGATCACCGAGAAACTCTTGGGTAACTGCAGCTACACACCCTCTTTTTGGCAATGAAACTCGCGCTACCTTTGGTGGTCGTAAAGGCACTGTAGTCTCAATGACAATTTTACCCTGAACACTGGTTGCAATATCTTTCAATGTGTCCGAATGTGCTGAATAGGGAACCGCCAGTACCACAATATCAGCAATTGCCGATGCTTTGGCATTAGTCTCTACCGTTATCTCATGACGATTGAGTTGGTTTGCCAATTTACTAGCAAGATCGTCCGCTTTCTCTTGATTTCTTGAGCCAATGATTATTTTATAACCAGCCAACAACCAGCGCATCGCTAGGGCAGAACCTAATGCTCCAGTACCACCAATTATTGCGATTGCAATTTTTTTCTCATCTTTCTCCACCATCTTTCCTCTTTTTAAACCTTAGCTGTGATTGTTTGTATTTCGGACATTACTGTATCATTAATCCTTAGAAAGAGTCAGAAATCAATCTAAAAAACTTTCGCGTAACACAAATTAAATGTTATTAAACAAAAAGCAATAATAATTATGAGAGAACAATACTATGAACTGGTATCCAATACCTGTGGAACAACTTGGTGCTCCACCAGAACCATATGAATATGCTATTCGATCAGGAAACACTCTATATCTTGCCGGGCAAGTTGCTCTAGATTCAGATGGTTCTATTGTCGGAACCACTACTCGAGACCAAGCTTTTAGAATCTGGCAAAACATTTCTATTGTTCTAGACTGTGCAGGCTCATCTATCAACGATATAGTCAAAGTTACCTATTACATGCAAGATATACGAGAATTGAAAGAAGAAATCGAAGTACGAAAAAAAGTTTTTGCAGGTCGCCCATTCCCTGTTGTGACAGCCATTCAGGCTGCCGCCCTCGGCCTGCCGGGATTAAAACTTGAAATTGACGTCACCGCGGAGGTGCAAAGTGCCTAATTACACGGCAGATGACATTTTAATTCTGCTTGAGAGAGCTAACCTTTCCTCATTAAAGTCTGAAGCGGAATCACTAGCGCATGATTTAAATCAGCGATCTAAATTAAATAAAAGTCTTGATGAACTTTTAAGGCATTCAGATAAGAAAATACACTTTGAAGTATCCGAAACCTAATGCCAATCTCAAAAATTCAAACGTTATCTGAAGAGCTTCGAAATGGCACAGTCTCCGCCACGGAGCTTGTGACTCGCACCATTGAATGCGTTAAAACACTGAACAAAGATATAAACGCATTTGAATTTATAGATGAAGAAAATGCATTAACCGCTGCAAAAAACTGCGACGAAGAACTTCGATCAGGTCAATACCGAGGACCGTTGCATGGTATTCCAATTGGAATCAAAGACATAATCGATGTAGAAAAATGGCCTACTCGGTGTGGTTCTGAAACATATGATTCCAGCCCAAAAGCAAATGATGCTCATGTAGTCCAAAAATTAAGGGAGGCGGGCGCCGTATTAGTGGGTAAAACAGTGCCACACGAACTTGCATGCGGAATTTCTAACTACCCCACTAAAAACCCGTGGGATCAAAGATATATTCCTGGTGGTTCATCTGGAGGATCAGCTGCAGCTGTAGCATCGGGCATCGTTCCTATAGCTCTAGGTAGTGATACGGGTGGATCAATTCGAATACCTTCAGCTGTCTGTGGCATTACTGGGATCAAACCGACGTTTGGTAGCGTGTCCTGCGCTGGTGTTGAACCACTATCTTGGACATTAGATCATGTCGGACCCTTAGCCTCATCTGTTGAAGATTGCGCATTATTACTTGATTCAATAACGAATATTAAAAGACCTGACCTTAAATTATTTTTAGAGTCAATTAATCAAATAAAAATTGAGAAGCTTAATGATTATCGTATTGGGGTCATAAAAAACGAGCCTTTTGAGCCTGTACAAAGTGAAATACGAGCGATATTTGATGCAGCAATTTTACAACTTGAATCAATGGGTGCTCAGATAGTTGATGTGGAAATTCCTGAACTTAAGCACACTATCGCAGCTGAATTCGCAATAATATGCTTTGAGGCAGGCTATTATCATAAAGATCGATTGATCGACTATGCTAGCAAAATAGATACTGATATTAAGTACCTGCTGATCGCTGGAAACTTGCTACCACCAGAGCACTATTTCCGCGGTCTTCAGGCACGCAAATTGATTTCTGATGCTATCCGCCGCTGCTTTGATGACTACCAATTATCTGTAATCGCTACCCCCACACTACCAGCGCCAGTTGCGAAGACTGATGAGACAGATTTTCGATACGGCGATTATGATGAACCAGTAACGATTTCTTATGTACGAACCACAGCACCATTCAATCTTGCTGGAATACCAGCGTTATCAACACCTTGCGGGCTCGATAGCAACGGATTACCGGTTGGGTTGCAGATTGCGGGTCGCGCCATGGATGAATTTACTATATGCACCATAGGGCATGCTTTTCAATCAGCTGTCAATTGGGAAAATATAGTTCCATAATTTTTATTAAATTAGCGATAGAGGAAATACCTATAATCAATCAAATAGAGGAAAAAACTCATGCCTTTCGTTGATCTTCCTACGGGAATAAATATGTATTACGAAGTTGAAGGGTCTGGAGACCCATTAATTTTAATCATGGGTACAGCCGCTGACCACAACACGTGGATGGCACAAGTAGAAGCATATAAATCAGATTATACTGTAATAACTTATGACGCCCGGGGAACCGGACAGTCAACCCATCCCGAAAGTGTGGAAGATTACTCAATGCGCATTCTAGCTGAGGATGCAGCCTCACTACTTGATCATTTGGACATCAGTACAGCGCATGTGAGTGGCTTGTCCCTGGGAAGTGCTACCGCTCAAGAATTAGCAATCAACCATCCAAAAAAGGTTTCAACATTGCAACTTCATGGAACTTGGGGTCGCTCGGATGAATGGTTTATTCGTATGATTGACACAAATGAATATCCAGTGTTGAACGATAATTTTGAACTATATATCCGCACAGCATTGCTTTGGGTCTCAAGCCCAGATTTTATCAATAATCAACCAGAGCTGGTAGCAGCCTTTGAAAAAAGTATTGTTCTGGATAATCCTTACCCACCCAGCAAACAGGGCATGCTAGGTCATTTCCATGCAGATAAAACACATGATGCCTTAGATCGGCTTCCTAATATCAACGTACCTACTTTGATAACCTCTGGCAAGATGGATTGGCAGGTGCCAACACGATATGGGATGGAGGTTCATAATTCTATAAAAAATTCAGAAATTCATATATTTGACGGTCCAAACTCAAGTCATATCGCTTTTTATGAAATGGCAGAAGAGTGGAATAAAAAAACACTCGATTGGTTAAAAAAACAAAAAGCACTTTAAGCAAAATCAAAATCGATCACCATTCCTTAAAAATTGTGAATCGGATGACTTACTCACATTTTCTTCACATAATAGTATTTTAAATGCGTCTTGAAAGTAATGATGCAATCTTGCTTTAGACTAGAAATTATATCGACCAGACCAAAAACAGCATGAGATAGAGTTAGCATGACAATAGCGGCCAAACGACTTAAGAAACTCCGCGGAAACGCAGGTCTAAATCAAAGTCAGTTAGCAAAATCTGTCGGTGTAACCCGGGCAGCTGCCTCTAGGTGGGAACAAGGTGACATCGGTTCCATACTCGCAAAAAATGCAATCCG
Organism: uncultured Acidiferrobacteraceae bacterium; assembly: GCA_964343365.1. Lineage (GTDB taxonomy): Bacteria > Pseudomonadota > Gammaproteobacteria > Arenicellales > UBA868 > CAJXWH01. Next base: position 8,584 of record CAYFJI010000030.1, on the reverse strand, counting down.
ACTAGCGGATATACTCGGAACGAGCGTCGAATATATATTCACCGGCAAATCAAAAGATACTTCAGCCATCAATATTGAAGCCTTGTCTCAGTCTATAAATATCGTAAATGATCAATTAAATGGCAGTTCTACACCAACTCATGCGAACACTATTTGTTTGGTATACAAGATGATAATTAATGGCAAATCCATATCAAAAAATACCGTACGTCAACTAAATGAAAGAAATGGAGACTAAATCTTTACTTCGGTACAAGCCTTTAGCCAAAATTTTAGTACCTAAAAACCTCTTCTATTCGCATTTCTTTTTTTAATCGACATACACCAATATTTTATTCTTTCTATATACTATATTTAACATTAATCGGCTACGAGGACGATGACAAAGTATAAATTTTGAATAATGATATTGAGTTGTTGCAGTGTTCGTGACATGTGTACTACCTCTTAACAATTGGAAAAATATTTCAAGGTCAGCTTCGAATGGACGCTAGCTTTTTTTCACACATCTTAAGGATGCTAAGCCAAATAAAAAGAGGCGACTTTCAAATTATTACACTCACAAAACCCCTTAGAGATGACTTCATCATACAAAATCTTCTGCCAAGAGTTTCTTTAGTAACCAGTGCCCCAAAAACCAGATTGGAGCCAACAATAGATATGTAAAGAAATTTTTGAAATTCATAGCAATTAAAGCTTGGATTGAGAATAATGCTCCTCCGATACCTATAAAAAGGCATACACTCATGACGCAAAAAATAAGGATCCAACGAAAGCGTTTATTTTTGGCAATATCCACGTGCAACCTCTTAGCTAAAATACAACATATAAACTAAGTATGCCATACCACCCATAGCACTTACTTCTAGTAAGAATACAATCAATATCATTGCCTTTGGAAACTGATTTTTTTTATTTTGGCTACTCAAAAAACCCTTTGTTCGGGCTTCCTGATAAGTTAATTCGTCACTAAGATCGTTCTTCTTCATTAGATACTATTCTAGCTCCTTACGTTAAAAAAATCGATTTTAAACAACCCAATCTCTTATTAAAAAAATAATGGAGGTAATAAAGAATAAAAAAATTCAGGATTTTAAAATTTTATTTTCGGCCGTAATTTGGATTCCCAATACAAAAAAGACATCGTGCTGAAAAGGATAATTCCAGCTCCTATCCAAGTCCAGATATCTGGTGTGTCACTAAACAAAAAATATCCAAAGAACCCTGCCCATACTAAGCGAGTAAACTCCAAAGGAAAAGCTACTACTGCATCGATTTTTTTTAATCCCTTGGTAAGCGCTAAATGCCCTAGTGTCCCAAGGATCCCCATCATTATTAGCCAAAAATAATCATAAATACTAGGCCAGGACCACATCAGACATGCAAATGGAAATGACAAAATTGAAAGCTGTATACCAAACCATGCAACAATAGAAGCTACGCTATCAGTTCGAGAAAGTTCTTTTACTATTACGACACTAGCTCCCCAACAAACAGCCGCAATAATTATTAGAACAGTTCCAAAGTTAAATTCAACCCATCCAGGCCTGACTATAACTAAAACACCAATAATTCCAATAAAGATAGTTCCCAAGCGATTGATAGATAAATGTTCTTTAAGAAAGATAGTTGCAATTATCGAACCGAATATTACATTGGTAAAACTCAGTGCTGTTGCTTCTGTAAGCGGAACCAGACTGAGTCCATAAAACCAACAAAACATAGCAATTATTCCGGTCAAGCCCCTAATCCCATGAAGCTTGGGTCTCGTAATTTTAAGCGCCCTCCTTCCTTGTCTCACTAATAATGGACAGAGAGCCAAAAAACCGAAAAGATTCCTGAAGAAAACTATTTCAAAGGGATGAATTTCTGAACTAAGATAACGAACAACTGAATGCATAGCAGCTAATAAAGCTGCAGCTACCAGCATCAATATTGCGGCACCCAGAATTGGTTTTTTAACGAATCGCGTAGCGTATAAAATTTGGATCACCCTGTAATAAAATCACCTGAAACTGTCAAATTAATTTCAACCTAGGAGCAGCTATCTGCTTGAAGAAAACAATCACCGTCACTGTATGGTAATGTGGTACTACAATTATAATAGACATTAAACGTCATTGTTGATTCACAACGATATGAACAAATAACCGATGAATCATATTATTTTAATGTAATTTGGGAGTAAAAAATTGTTAGCCGTCAAAGCGCAAAATCTATCAAAAACATATAAAACAAAAAAAGATACCATCGAGGCTGTAAAAGATGTTTCCTTCAGAGTCGAGCAAGGTGAAATATTTGCAATATTAGGTCCAAATGGAGCAGGCAAAAGTTCCGTAATTTTAATGCTTACCACCTTACTCAAACCAAGTGGTGGGCTAGCTGAGATTCTTGGGGTAAGTGTCATAGGTAATGAATCACTGGTTAGAGAAAATATTGGTGTAGCCCTTCAAGAAACAGGAATCGACGAAAATCTAACCGCCAAGGAACTTTTGAATAGCACAGCGCGATTGTGGGGCTTAAATAAACAGGAATCTGTAAAAAGATCTGATGATCTTCTTCGATTGGTTGGACTTTTTAAGGATTCAAATCGAAAGGTCAAAACCTATTCCGGCGGAATGAAACGAAGACTTGACCTTGCTCTCTCATTAGTGCATGAACCTAAAGTATTATTCTTAGATGAACCAACAACTGGCCTTGACCCCGGTTCCCGTAGAGTGTTATGGGAGGAAATTGCTCGGCTAAAAAATTCTGGTGTCGCTATTATTCTCACGACACAGTATCTTGATGAAGCAGATGAACTAGCAGACCGCATCGCGATTGTTCATGAAGGTCGTGTGGTCCAGGAAGGTACACCAAACGAACTAAAAGCGTCTGTCGGTGGTGACGTAGTTACGTTCACTTTTCCTAATAGAGAAATGACACACAAAGCCACTAAACTAACTCCTGATGCGGAAATGTTTGAAAATGAATTGAGGATAACCGTGCCTAATGGACCCGAATTCATACCAGAAGCTTTTGTTCTTTTTCGTAATGCTGGAATCGATATTACTGCTGTTTCAGCATCAAAACCAACACTAGATGACGTCTTCTTGAGTTTCACAGGTTTTATGCTTGGCAAAGTGGACGACAAAAACTAGTAGCTCCAAGAAAGAGATAAAAAAATGAACGTTAATAACGTGATGAAGGCAAGATTTTTAATCCAATTGTGGATCCTCATTAAAAGATTATTGTTGAGAGTGGTCCGCAGACCTTATACAGAACTCCCTACAATAATCATCTCTGCTTTCTTTTTATTCGTATATGTAGGACAACTAAATCGTGTTTTTAGTGGCGGACTATCAGTACCAATTGATTTTTCAAATGGAAATTTTGTTAATTTCATTCTGCCATTCTCAATAGTATCTGCCTCAATTAGCGGTGCATCAGCAGGAATTAGTTTGGTAGAAGATATTGAGTCTGGTGTATTCCGTCGTTACCAGGCTATGCCTATTTCCCGATGGGCGATTATTCTTGCACCTATGATTGTGGGTGCAGCTCGAGTATTAGTACAGTCAGGACTTATACTAGCATTAGGCATCCTTATTGGCGCGAAAGCCGTCACTGGGATATTAGGTTACTTTGCTGTTCTAGCGATCGCCTTCATGTGGGGCATGGGTTTCGCAGGATACTCAGTAGCAGCGGGAGTACGAAGTGGCTCTGCGCAAGGTGCGCAGGCTGCTACATTTCTGTTCTTCCCTGCACTTTTTATTGCTCCAACATTTGTACCACGTGAAGCCCTATCTGGATGGCTCGCAACAGCTGCCAAATTTAATCCCACAACCTATGTAATCGAAGCAATGCGAGCAATCATGATTGATGGTTGGATTATGACACCGATTATTAATGGCCTGATTGCTGCTGGGCTTTTTGCTACTATTACATTATCATTCGCTGTCATTTCAGCAAAGAAAGCAACGGAAAAAAAATAGAAAAACATTGAGAATCGATGAAATAATCACCATACAGTTCTTATAGTAACTAACCCATTAGACTAAATCACAAAAAAATATTACTTCAAAACTAAATTTATGACTTATATTGTCCATGTTACTGCAGTAGTTGAAGGCGACCTTCACCGTATAGAAGCGCTCATAGATGAATATCGACATACCTGTTTAAAAAATCAAGCAGGTATGGACCAATTCTATGTTTGTCAATCCATCCAAGAAGATAATGTGTTCCTTTATACTCAAATATTCAAGAATGCCGAAGCGCATAAAGCGCATATGGAAGGAGGCGATCCTCAGCGATTCTTTGAAAAAATGGCAGAACAAGGCTTTCGCTTTCAAGGTCAATGGATAGCTGGAAAAGAAATCGATACACCACCTGCCGGGTATGAATTAAATTAATTAGTCTCTTGGCTTTATCAAACTAAGCTCATTTTTTTCTAGAATTTTCAAAAAACTATTAATTGATATAGCGTTTCAAAGATAATTATGGGTAATATCGAAATCAACAATTAGTCGTTTAATTTCACTGGAGGTAGTATGAATTTAATTGAGGAAGGAAAGAAGGCTCCGGCATTCACGCTTGCTGATGAAAACGGAAATAAAATTAAGCTAAGCGATGCATTAGGGAAATGGGTCGTGCTTTATTTTTATCCTCGTGATGATACACCTGGATGTACTGTAGAGGCTTGCGACTTTACAAATCATTTTAAAAAGTTTGAGAGGCTTTCGGCAATTATTTATGGATGCAGTCCAGATACTGTAGATTCTCATCAAAAGTTTATTCAAAAACATAAACTAAAAATCAAACTACTATCTGATCCAGACCATAAAATCATGGACAAATATGATGCATGGGGCGAGAAAAACATGTATGGAAAAATATCTCAAGGTGTAATCCGTTCAACTGTAATAATTGACCCAAAAGGGAAAATTGCTAAACACTGGAAACGTGTGAAGGCAAAAGGTCATGCTGAACAAGTTCACAAAAAACTAGTGGAACTTCAAAGTAACTAAACCAAGATGAACAATCTGAAAAAATGGGTGTCAATTAATTGTCATTAAAAAAATTTACTATTCTAGCTCTTGAGAAAACTGATCGGCTTGACTTACATATTTTCCTTTCGTTCGTGCCACCTGTCTCTCCAGACCTCGGATAGTTGCTTTTAATGTGTTGTCAATAGTGGAACGTATTAACCAATCAGGTAACATCCCACCAGGATCGACATCGAGTCCGTATTCCACTTTAGTGGTCTTATCGTCTACTTTCTCCAGCAAAAAATAAATTTCAGAATATGGAATACGAACACGACCCTTAACTACTGGAATAACGTTAGGCCTCGCCTGCATTGAAATTTTGTACTTTGATCCTCGCTGTATAATTGCTCTATGCGTTTCAACAATCGAGTCTCGATCCGCAACAGGCCAGGGAGAATTGGTAACCGAATAAACTAATGCCCCACCATGGTCGAGATCTTGAATTTTATGCGACTCTGTGCAGTTTGGAACCCACTCCGAGGAGCTTTCGTTATCTAATATGACGGCCATCACATGAAAAAGTGATCCCTCAATTTGTCCTATTGCTCGAAGTAGAGGCATCAACCGACCAGACTGTACCTTGCTAAAAATTGTAATGCCCTCATCTGAACTAACTTTCGACCATTCAGTATCGATTTGATCGGATAACGCAACCCCCCCCGTGGAAATTATTAGTAACAAAAAGAAAGTGTATTTTTTTAAAATCATTAAATTTTTTCTAAATACTAGTTAGAAAACTATGTTTCACCGATACATCACTTTGCTTTAAAAGCAATACGGAATAAGGCGCTTTCGCGCCACAGGATAGTTGTCGAAGTTTCTTCTATACCATTTATGGTTACTAACCGCCCGTGGAACCAGATTTGCAGCTGAATAAATAAAAAAACACAGTCCAGCCAATGAAAATGTTGCTAACGCCCAACCAAACCACTCAAGAAGTTCGCCTAAATAATTTGGAGAGGAAACCCAACGGTAGGCCCCTCCGTATGGAATGCTGTAACCTCGATCAGTAGATTTACGCAATTTAAATAAAACAGAATCAGAATGAATATTTAGAACAAGTCCAACTATAAATATTGCAATGCCAATTATGAAAAACGGATTGACCAGCCATTCACTACTATACTGACCTAAATGTGACACCCATCGAGCGTTTAAATATGAGTTGAAAATATTGAATAAAAAACCCAAAAAAACTATCAGTAATGGCACATTTTTTTTTGAGGGTCGCATCCTAAAACTAAAAATTAAGGTACGATGTAGATAATGCGTTTGCCAAAGAAATAAGAATACCAAAGAAATCGGTGATTTCGGAGAACTACCAAAGGTAAAAAAAATTAGAAAAGCAATGGTAGCTGGCATTTCCATCAGGAACCAGCCCAACTTATATGGGATTCTCGGCCCCCAACCACCACGATCATGGCGACCATATGGTGCTGGTCTAGCAGATAATAGACAAGCAGTTAAGACTGCAAGTCCTAACAAAACCCAGCAGAGAGACGTATGCAAATATATTTCATTCATTCTTTCATTTTTTCAAATAGTAAGTTTGCTGCTTCGATAAGGAGCAAAACCCCTTAATAACCCCCCCTTATCACTACATGTTTTTTAACCTATGAGAATCCGCACACAGATTTTTTTATCAAGCAAGTTTATATGTTAAGTATTAAATATCGATCAACCTTTTTCTAGGGATTAATCATGAATTCTTATATACTGCGAATGGTTGAGTGACCCTCGCTTAGGAACATCGAAAAGTATGGATGACATTATCGTAGAGAAAATGGGCAACATTGCTCAGATAATCTTCAATCAACCCAAGAAGAAAAACGCTATTACTCTAGAAATGTGGCGCACTATAGGCACAATTGCAACGAGATTTTCGAGAGATGACGAAATACTCGCCATTATAATTAGGGGTGCCGGAGATGAAGCGTTCTCCGCCGGTGCCGACATTTCTGAATTTCATTCTAATCGATCTTCGAGAACTAGGACTGCTGAATATAACCAAACCATGATTAACAGCTTAACCGCCCTAGATAATGTGAATAAACCAACTATCGCGATGATACAAGGCTACTGCATTGGAGGAGGTATGAGTCTTGCACTTCATTGTGACATCAGAATAGCAGATGAAACTAGTCGTTTTTCCATTCCAGCAGCAAAATTAGGACTTGCCTATCATTGGGAAGAGGTAAAACTACTTACCGAGACCGTTGGACCCGCTTTTGCCCACGAAATTCTTTGTACTGGTCGACAATTTAGAGCCGACGAAGCATTGCAAATGAGGTTGGTAAATCGCCTTAGGGCTAAAGAAGAAATTATATCTTATGTCATGGAGTATGCTTACGACATAGTCAAGAATGCACCATTAACACTAACTGCAATAAAAAAGATGCTCCAGGAAGTAACCAAAAATCCTGCAGATCAAAACATCCCTTTAATGAACAGCCTGGTTGATGCATGCTTCAATAGTGAGGATTATCAAGAAGGCCATCAAGCTTTTATCCAAAAAAGATCACCTGTCTTTAAGGGGCAATAAGAAATTCATAAATTAACAATGATATATAACAATATTCTAGAAACAATTGGAAAAACGCCAATCGTAAGATTAAATCGTATAAAAAATATATTGGCGTCCGAAATTTTTGTTAAGCTGGAAAGCTTTAATCCTGCAGGGTCCGTGAAAGATAGGCCAGCGCTTCGCATGATTGAGGATGCTGAGAAAAGTGGTTTGCTCAACCCCGGAGACACAATTATAGAACCCACATCCGGTAATACCGGAATAGGTCTAGCAATGGTTGCCGCTGTCAAAGGATACAAGGCAATATTCGTGATGGCAGAGAACATGAGTGAAGAACGAAAGCGAATTCTTCGTGCCTTTGGTTCTGAAGTGATCCTGACACCAGCCGAAAAAGGCACAGTCGGGGCAATAGATGAAGCTAAAAGATTACAAAAAGAAAAGGGTTATTTTTTTGTCGGACAGCATTTCAATCCTTCAAACACAGAGTCGCATCAAGTAACTGCCGATGAAATATGGGATGACCTTGGTGATCGACTGGATGCAGTTATCTGCACGACGGGTACGGGTGGCTCAATTTCTGGGATTGGTAAGTTTCTTAAAGAAAAAAATCCAAAACTACAAATGATCGCGACGGAACCTGCGGATTCACCAATTTTGTCTGAGGGAATTGCTCGCTCACACAAAATTATGGGAACCGCGCCTGGCTTTATTCCTGAAATCTTAGACACATCAATATATGATCTCATAATACCGATAACTACCCAAGAAGCCTATGATGGCACGAGATTTCTGGCAGAAAAAGAAGGTATTTTTGCGGGAATCTCCTCCGGAGCAGCTCTTGCAGGAACAACAAAATTGGCTCAACGCCCAGTAATGAAGGATAAAGTGCTCCTAACAATTCTACCTGACACTGGAGAGCGCTATCTTTCGACTGATCTATGGTCAGGGGACCAATCCTAACAGCGAGCGGAAGTCCTATAGCTCAATTCCTGTTGCTAATAATCTCCAATAGAAACGAGGTAGAATAGAAATT
>CAYFJI010000029.1:0-21304 GCA_964343365.1 uncultured Acidiferrobacteraceae bacterium | reverse complement strand
GCCATGATTCTTTGCTAAATAATAGGCGGTTGCTAACCCATGAAGGCCGCCGCCAACAATTACAACATCATAGGATTTTTTTGGTAAGGGATCACGCCAGACCCGCTGCCAATTCTTTTGCCCGGTAATTCCATTCCGAAAAACGCTCCACGCGGAATAACGCTTCACCTTAACGTAGCCTCCTTAGTGAGTTACCTCAAAACCTATATGCTCAAAGATAGCCCGCATTCCACTATTTGGTATTGAAAAATAATCTAGAACTTTGCATAGGCTCTACGAAGATCAGCCAAAGGATGTCTGTCTGACATCTGAAACTTTATCAACAACTCACGAGCGATCATATCTCTATCTTGTTGATTGTCTGGCAAATGAATGTCAGCCGGAACCGTTACCCAGCCGTTAATATTTCTATCAAATACAGCGGGGCGATTCTCCTCATAACCCATGTGTACATCTTCCAACCAGTTTAGGTCCTGCCAACCCATCTTGGCGATATAGTCCGTCAAAAAAGAGGTGATTCTCGTATAATCTGGAACCAGATTTACATCGTAGCGATAACCTATATGTTGACCGATCGTTTGTTCTCGCTCTGAATCGATGCCATCTCCCTTTACATAATGATCTATATCTTTTTCATAGCCCATATTTTTCTCCCTAGAATCGATTCATGTCGGGCTGCCCGACTGTGTATTGAGTCCCCGCGAGTGGTACTTGCGCCATCGCAGATGCTTCCGATGTTAACGCTGCCAAATCTTCAGGCTCTAGAGAATGAATATTTGTCTTCCCACAAGCTCTAGCCATCATCTGACACTCTATAGTTAAAGTATGTAGAAAGTTGTAAACCCGCTCAGCTGCGTCATCTGGATTGAGTCTTTTCCTCAGTGTTGGATCCTGTGTGGCAACGCCGACTGGGCAACGGCCCGTGTGACAATGATAACAATGTCCTGCCTCTACGCCCATCTCCTTTTCGTAATCAGCTTCGGGAATGTCCTTGTTACAATTAAGCGCCATCATCGCTGAATGACCAATTGCTACTGCATCAGCCCCTAGTGCCAAGGCTTTAGCCACATCACCGCCATTTCGGATTCCTCCTGCGTAAACCAATGATATTTCGCCCGATTTACCAACATCATCCAACGCATGTCTCGCTTGTCGAATAGCCGCTATACCGGGCACTCCTGTTTCTTCAGTTGCCAAATGAGGGCCTGCGCCTGTCGATCCTTCCATTCCATCTATATAAATTGAATCGGGGCCTGTCTTCGCAGCCATACGGACATCATCATAGACTCTCGCAGCTCCTAGTTTCAGCTGAATCGGTATTTCCCAGTTCGTAGCCTCTCGAATCTCGTCAATCTTAAGCGCAAGATCGTCTGGGCCCAGCCAATCAGGGTGACGTGCTGGAGAACGTTGGTCGATGCCTGCAGGCAAGGATCTCATTTCAGCGACTTGGTCAGTCACCTTCTGACCCATCAGATGACCTCCTAAACCAACTTTGCATCCTTGACCAATAAAAAATTCACAAGCGTCCGCAAGCTGTAAATGATTGGGATTAAAACCATAGCGAGATTGAATACACTGATATAACCACTTAGTGGAGTAACGTCTTTCATCCGGTATCATTCCACCTTCTCCAGAGCAGGTAGCGGTTCCAGCCATTGTTGCCCCTCGCGCCAATGCCGTTTTAGCTTCATATGACAATGCCCCAAAACTCATACCAGTTATATAAATTGGGATGTCCAACTCTAATGGCCGTTTTGCTCGTGGCCCAATGATCGTTTTAGTCAGACATTTCTCTCGATATCCCTCGATAACAAAGCGAGTCAAAGTTCCTGGTAAAAAAGTTAAATCATCCCAGGTAGGAATTTTTTTGAACAACGAAAAACCTCTCATTCGATATCGTCCGAGCTCAGACTTTATATGGATATCGTCAATTACCTCGGGAGGGAATATAAAACTGCTCCCCAATCTTTCTTTATTTCTTTTTTCTGTCATATTGCTTGATCCTTAAAGAACCAACTTTTTCTCAGAAGGTTCTAAATTGTCATAATTCCACAACTGTTTTCCAGCAACAATTTTTGTCATGTTCTCAACGCCTTTTTTTGTTTCCATTCCATAAAGTGCGAGCTTTCTTTTCAACCACTCACAATCAATTTCAGTCATATCGCCTTCAACAGCATCAACACCGAGATCTGCTATCTGTCCGCCCACAAAGATAGTTCCGTCATACATTGAATCGCCCAAGTTCTTTCCAGCGTCACCGAGTATGATCATACGACCACGCTGCATCATAAACCCTGAAAATGCCCCAGTCTTGCCGCCCACAATAATAGTTCCACCTTTTTGGTCAATCCCAGTACGGCTTCCAACATCACCATGACAGACCAAATCCCCTCCACGAATAGCTGCCCCAAAAGTAGAACCGGCATTTTTCTTCACTATTACAGTGCCAGACATCATATTTTCGGCACAGGACCATCCAACCCTTCCAGTAATCACTACATTAGGGCCATCTAATAACCCACACCCAAAGTAACCTAAACTACCCTCAAACTGAAGATTTAAGCGACTCAAGATTCCAACTCCCAACGAATGCTTAGCACCGGGATTGCATACCCTAATGTCACCAAATCCTTCCTCCATTAAATCTCGTATCCGATTATTCACTTCCGTAGACGTTAGATTTTCCGCGTCAATCTCTGCTTGCCTATTAAAATCAACTTCTGGCGCCCACGGGTAAGTTAAATTACCTGTTTCCTCTGCTGAAAAAAATACCTGTTGGCTGCGTCCACTTAATTGCTCGGTACGCATACCCATTTCTGTGGGATCACCTTTTTTTAACTTTGCCATACTCGAACCTCTCCTTCATAAGGATCATAGGTGTCAATCTCATGCGGGAAAACACTACGGATAGCAACTTCCTCCGATGCTAATGCAACAAATTCTTTGCTTTCATACAACACCATTGGCTTCGCTGCCATTACATCTTTAGCCATTCCAAGTTTATCCTTAGTGGCAACCACATAGGTGAAAACGCCGTCTAATTCATCAATTGATCGTGACATTGCAGATTCAAGGTCGTCTCCCTGGTCAATGCGGTCTGCAATGTACACTGCGATTAACTCAGAGTCACATTTCGAAACGAATCGATGACCGCGACGCTCCATCTCTCTACGATAACCCCAATAATTTGTTAGTTGCCCATTATGTACTACAGAAATATCGTTAAACGGATAGGCCCAGTAGGGATGGGCTGACCGAATATCAACATCTGACTCAGTAGCCATACGTGTGTGACCGATAGCGTGTGTGCCATCAAAACCGTTTAATCCATACTGCGACGAGACGGTTTCAGCATCACCCAAATCCTTAATCAGCTCTAACCCACGCCCAATAGACAATATTTCAACTCCTGGGATATCCTCAAGGTAGTCAGCGAGACGCTTTATATCTCCATCAAAATTAAAACTATATCGACATGCATACTCGGTTGCAGAGTCCTTGATTTGGACATTGACTCCCAGTTGATTCATACGTTGATCGACTTCTTCTTGTCGCGCTTTAATCTCATCATGGATTTGAAATCCTGAGTTTAAATCTTCTTGCTCAGCAACTTTTAATCGAATCACATGTTCATTCTCAGTGGGATTGCCATAAAGAGCAAACCCCGTTGAATCTGGTCCACGGTGCTTAAGCGCCTGCAACATCGACGTAAGCTCTGCGCCAACATCAGAACTTTTACCACGGTGAATTAATCCAGCTATACCACACATGTCTTATTTCTCCTTTTATACCAGGAATAATGGAAAGTATTTTTCCCCAAACAAAATACCACTTAAGGTAAACAATCAATATATTGCTCAACATCCCATTCCGTGACAGTAGCCATGAATTTTTCCCATTCGTCATTTTTATACCAATGAAAAACCTTATACATCTCGTCTGGCATGCTAGACTTGATTATATTATCCTGCGCTAATCTATCTAGTGCTTCACCAAGACTCATCGGCAATTTTTTAACCTGCTTGCCCGCCTCCATTGCTTGATATATGTTCCTATTTTCTGGCTCACCCGGGTCGATATCATTGTCGATACCATCCTCAAAAGATTTCAATAAAGCAGCACCCATAAGGTATGGGTTTACCATAGAGTCTACTGCTCGGTACTCAAATCGTCCTGGAGCCGAAACACGTAGACCAGTGGTACGATTTTGGTATCCCCAATCGGCAAAAACCGGAGCCCAAAATCCAGTATCCCATAAGCGGCGATAGGAATTCACCGTGGAACACCCAATAGCAGTAAGCGCCCCGAGGTGTTTAACGATTCCTCCAACGCATTGCAGGCCAACGCGTCCCGGCAATTGTGGGTCATCAGTGTCTGGCATAAATAGATTTTCCCCACCAGTTCGGTAAGTGAATACATTCTCCATGCCGGGTAATCTTCTATTATGGAGGCTATTTACTTTCTCTTCGCCACCCTTCCAAAGTGAGATATTCGTATGACACCCCGACGCCGAAACGCCCATAAACGGCTTTGTCATGAAACAAGCGATTAGGTTATTCTCTCGGGCCACCTGAGCGCAGATTTGGCGATATGTTGAAAGGCGGTCGGCATTTCGCACAACATCATCAAATGTCCAATTTAATTCTAACTGTCCAGGGGCATCCTCATGGTCACCTTGAATCATATCTAATCCCATCGCATGACAATATTCAATCACTTTCATGAATATCGGACGAAGAGACTCAAATTGGTCTATATGATAACAATACGGATTTGAAAAACCTCCATCAGGCTTACCATCAGTTCCTCGTTTGAGCCACATCATCTCAGGCTCAGTCCCAACCCGAAAATCCATTCTATATTTTTCACGGAACTCCTGATGAAAGCGCTTTAGATTACCTCGACAGTCGGATGTCAATGCGGCACCTGCGTTTTCACGCTCCTCCCGATTTCGAAAACATACGCAAAAAACACGAGCAACACGCTTATCCCACGGCAACTGACAGAATGTTTCAGGGTCTGGGATCCCAACCAATTCCATAGCTTCCGGCCCATACCCAATATAGTCTCCATGCCTATCTAAAAATAGATTAGCGGTCGACCCATAAACAAGCTGAAATCCTCGCTCAGCGGTCCGTTCCCAATGATCAGCAGGGATACCCTTACCCACTATTCGTCCAGTCACAGATATGAATTGATAGTAAATATAGGTAATGCCAAGTTCCTCGATCTTCTGGCGTACCTGCCTAACAAGATCATCACGTCCTGGTTGTTCCACATAGGCTTCAAGATCTGTCATTATTCCTCCCTGTTCCAAAGTTGTTCTTCATTAACTGCCTTAGTTTTTTTATATTTTAGATAAAAGATTTTTCAAATGGTCTTAGCTCCATGGGAACGGACTATTAGATTCGGGATGTAAATTTCCATCTGTATACCGTGAGAATCGGAATGGCTTCATTAAAATACTCTCCTCGCCACAAATTTCATCTGCCACCAACTTTCCAACACCAATCATTTTAAACCCGTGGTTTGAATCTGCAATTACATAACAATTCTCATGAAAAATATCAAATACTGGGAAACTGTCTGGTGTAAAGGCGCCAATTCCGCCGGAGGGTTCATCTTTATAGAGGGACATTTTACCCTCAAACCTTTTCTGGCAATGACTCAAAGCTGACACCCATAGATGAGCGAATTCTTCACCGACTATGAATTCCGGTGAGTCTGCCCCGTAAGGGTCAACCAAAACATCATCTGGATCCGTTTTCACTTTAAAGGGCGCCGCGCCACCTTGAATTCCACCAAAATGAAAATCTGGTTTGTAATAAATTCCCCACATATCTTCAGTAATCAATGAACCATCAACGCAGGAATAAAGCGGCTCATCACTATCAACATGAATAACTGGTGGCATCTCTCCGCTGTTTGTCCGCTGCTCCAACGGATCAACACCGAGAGTTCCTTCCTGCAACGACCAAAAAACCCACATTGGAACATCTTGATGTATTTTCCCGTCCAAACCCTTCACCGAAATTGATTTTGGTAAATCGAGCATTTCCCATAGATTTTTTATCCATGGTCCGACGCTTACAACAACATATTCGCAATCAATTACTCCCTGACTAGTCTTGACTCCGGTTACAGAGTTACCCCCATTATTGTCATATGTAAAACCTGTTACCTCTAATCCCGTCAAGATGCGCACACTCTCTGACTCCGCCTTTTTAGCTAAACCGTAGATCATTCGGGTGTTATTTGCGTATCCTCCCTTCTTCTCATGCAAAACAGAAGTTATACCCTGTGCCTGCCAATCATGGAGCAACTCTCTCATATATTTTCTAGACTCTTGCTGCCCCTCGATGAAAACTGATTCATAGCCAATATCACGCTGTTGCTCGGCGATCGATGCAACATCAGCTCTCATGGACTCTGGGCTGATCTGCATGTATCCAACCGGATGATAGCTGTATGACTGAGGATCACTTTCCCACACTGATACACTGTGTGCCATCAACTCCCTCATTGCTGGCTGAAAATAATTGTTGCGCACAACGCCACAAGCAATACCAGATGCCCCTGCCCCCAATGAACCTTTATCAATAACCAAAATATCACTACCGTCACCCTGACCAGAAGCCTTCAACCTTAGCGCTAAATGATAGGCGGTACTCAATCCATGAATTCCCGCACCCACAATAAGATATCGAACATTTGATGGAATAGTCATAAAAATTCTCACAAAAAACCAGAATAGTTAATATGAGGAACTTGGCATTTAGACGGCCTGCAATGGTAAGATAATGGTATACAATTCATAGGGCCAATTTTGATCCTTTTAAAGCGCACAGTAGAACAAACCAAATGTTAGGAAACATTAGTTGCTATCTTTAAAACTGTCAAGAAGAAATCGCTATTTCGCTGTTAATAAAATATCGGGCTCAGCATGTACACCTTGATAAATATCAATACCAAAAATATACCTTTGAATACTTTAATTTGCGGTCTCACAGGTCTCGCCTTAAACGGTGAGGTAATTCATCGGAAAGACAAAATATGAAATTACCTAGCGCCCTCCAAATAGGGGGCTCAAGCGGTATAGCTACACATCTTCGTCAGATCATCCTAAGTGGCGAATATGCCCACAACGATAGATTACCTAGCGAGCGCTCTTTAGCTGAGCACTATGGCACCTCAAGAGGCACCATACGAGCAGCCTTAAGGCGTTTACAGGAATGGAATATGGTCTATCGTCAAGTAGGAAGTGGCACCTTTGTCATCTACGATAGTTCTCTCGGAGAGAAGACGATTTCGGACATCACCAGCCCCCTCGAACTAATCGATGTGCGTATGGGTATTGAAACTCAGATAGTACGCCTAGCAGTAGCCAATGCAACACTTGTTGATATTGACCATTTGGAACAAAGCCTCAATCAAGTGGAGAACATTAACAACGAATCTTCCGCTTTTTCCAAAGCAGACATGGCATTTCATCTCGCGCTAGCAAACTGCAGTAGAAACCGGCTAATGGTTTGGCTTTATAAGCTAATCAATGAAATTCGAGGTCATGCTCAATGGAGCGCCATGAAAGATAAAATCCTAACACCTGATCGGATTAAGGAATATAACGCTCATCATCGCGAACTGTTTTACTCAATATCTAGTCGAAATCTGACGCGATCTATTGAAATTATAAAAGAACATTTGGAACGAGCCCGAAAAGATTTAGTGGGAGCAGAAAATAGCCCCAACAAATAATCAGAACCGCCACGTGCATCTCAATAGTTGTTCAGTAAGCATTTTTAATTTGGCAACTTTCCCAATCGAGCGAAAAACTCAAAACCTGAATAGTTTCCGGCATTTTCTGATTGAAACAGCTGTTGTGCCAATAGGTAAATTGGTAAAAAAGCTCGCTGGTTTCTAGCCTTCGAATGGAAGCACGCAAACGATATGTTGCTGAATATTGAGAAAATTCTAATATGCAACCACCACTGGAAATTAAGGTTGTAGGCAACATCATTGACGTATCAAACAAAGCTGTAATTTCGTGCGAGAACTCCTGTGGAGACTGATAATAACCAGCGGACAGGTGCCTTAGTGCATTTTGATATCTAATAAATGGATCTTGCGTAGTTAGAAATATATGCTTCAACTGGCTTACATCATGAACTGGCTTTTTTCTTACTAAAAGTACTACAATTTGTCCTAGATAACGTCCATCAGTGCTAAAGCATTTTGGACACATTCCAGAAGACGGCTGGCCCTTCGCCTCTCGCATTGCGATCTGGCGTAGACGGCACTGCCACCCTATGAAATTGTATCGAATTTCATGAACTTTTAGCTTAGGATTTTTTTCTAAATTCAATGGTTTAGAAAAACATTTCCTTTTTTATTTATTTAGCCGCATCATAATGTTCGATCCCGTAACAAACTCTGGTTTCATCTCTACTTAGATATCTTCCGACAAACCATATATCCTTCGTGCAGCATCCTTCGTTACAAACCCAAGTTCAATGTCTTGTCGTACTAAATTCACATCTCTTTTTTTTGGGTTGCCGTAACCACCACCTCCAGGAAATACTAGGCGCACTTGATCTCCCTTTGTAAGGGTTACTCCGCTAAATTTTGCCTCGGATTGTGTATTGAAAGCCTCTTTGAATGTAACAAAATCACTCTGGCCTAGTAATCGCACATATATACCAGCTTTAGCGCCATCATAACCACCATTTCGCCCCGGTGGAGCGAGCCTTGTACGGTTAAACAAGGCACTAACTGTTAATTCAGGTCCGTTAACGGTCAAGATGCGCTCTCCCCCTAATCCTCCTCGCCATTGGCCAGCGCCGCCTGAATCTATCAATAATCTATAGTTCTCTACAATAAATGGGAATCGAGTCTCAAATATTTCCACAGGGGTAGCCATGCAGTTACCATTAATTACAATGACAACGTTGTTCCCATCTTGCCCGTCTCTCGCGCCCCAACCAACACCTTCGAAATGAAAATGCGCGTATGGCTCCGCTGTTTCAGGATGATGGCCCCCAAAAAGAAAACAACAAGACGTACCGCCCAGGCCAGCTGGCGCAATTTTAGGTAATGGGTCTATCAGTGCTCCAAAAATCATGTCAGTTATTCGCGGGCTTATCTCAGTATTTCCTCCAACTAAAGCTGCGGGATGCTTGCAATTTAGGACAGTACCTAATGGAACTTTAATATCAATTGGTCGATAACAACCATCGTTTCTAGGTATATTTGAATCTGTGAGATGAAGTATGGCGTTATACACCGCTGATGAAGTTACTGATAGGTTTGCATTCATGGGTCCTTTGGCTTGCAAATCTGTCCCCTCAAAATCAGCAATCAGATTTGAGCCAGAGACGCACACATTTACTTTCATTACGATATTTTCAGTTCCAACACCGTCGTCTTCTATGATATCTTCGCAAGAATAGTTACCATCAGGTATTTTCTCTATTTCTGCGCGCATTCGACGTTCTGCGACTTGAAGGAGTTCTTCGGACACCGCTTCAACCTTATCTTCCCCATAATGACCCAACAACTCATGCAGTCTTTTTTCGGCAACTGTTAATGACCCAACCATTGCTAATAAATCTCCCCTGCTACAATCAGGCGTTCTATGATTAGCTAAAATTACACTCCATATATCTTCCACTTCTTTACCATTACGATAGAGCCAGACAGGCGGCAGTATTAGGCCCTCTTGATAAATCTCCGTGGCATCTCCAGCCAATCCTCCAGGAACTTTTGCACCTGGTTCCGCCATATGAGCACAATTAGCGACACAGAATAATAAGCGTCCGTTTGATCCAAATATACCTTTCAACACTGTGAACTCGGGAACATGGCCGACACCATGGTACGGATCATTGGTCAATAAAATATCCCCCGGACCAAAAGCATCTAACCCAATTACATCAATCAAACACTCAACCGTGCCCTTAATTGTGCCAATTTGAGATGGACAAAACTCTGCTTGTCCTATGAGACGACCTGAACGATTAAAAATTACACACGAAAAATCGAGAGCCTCATTAAACATTGGGGAATAAGCCGTTCGAACCATTGCCAGACCCATTTCACGACAAGTACCGGTCAAATAATTATTAACAACCGTTAATGTAGTTTGATCTATATCGTTCATTTTTCGATCTACAAAATACTGTCATCTAGGCTTCAGGTGGTAATCTCAATGACAAGAGATCCACTACTATCAACATTCATTTCGTCTCCTGGTCTAAGTAGTACTGTAGATCCACTTTCTACCAGAACGGCAGGACCACTAATTTTCTCTCCTATAGAAAGACTTTGCCTCTCGATAATTGGGGTATTCTGATAACCTATTTCTGGAAAGTAAACAGATTGAATACGCTTAGTACTCTGTGTTCTTTTTGGCTGTAAAAACTCTGTGGGCGGCTTACTAATCCTACCCAACGCTGTAGTGCTCAAACTAATGATTTCAATGATAGCTTCGGGTCGCCTATATCCATATAAAATCTCATGGCGCTGATGGAATGAATCAAATGCCTGCTCTAGAAGTTTTGATGTTACTTGTCTGTGCCGAATTGGCACATCATATTCATGATTTTGACCTGCGTATCGCATCTTTATAGTATTCATCCAAACAATTGATCCCGTATATCTGTCAGCTCGTAGCTCAGTGGCGGCCGCATCCTCAGCACTTCGAAACTGTTCATTAATTCTATCGACATTTAATGCATCGCTCCTCATAGGAAAGGTGCGAATCTTATCTATTCTTGAATCTGCTAGTAGGAAACCTAGCGCTGAAATGTTGCCAGGGACCACAGGTATAACTACCCTCGGTATTGATAGCTTTCGAGCAATGGCGGTAGCGTGCAATGGGCCTGCGCCACCAAAAGAGATCAACGAAAATTCTCTAGGGTCGTAACCTTCTACCACTGAGATCATGCGTATGGCGTTAGCCATATTATCTTCGCTAATTTGGGTGATCGAGATAGCCAAATCTTCAATACTTTCCTTCTCGGATGTTGAAACAGTACTCAAAGATTCAACAGCACGCTCACGAGAGAGTTCCATTGAGCCATTCAAAAAAAATTCTGGGATCAGCCTATTTAATACTATGTTTGCATCGGTAACTGTTGGCTGCACACCTCCAAGACTGTAACAAGATGGTCCGGGATCGGCCCCGGCAGATTGCGGCCCCACTTGTAAAAAGCCCCCGTTATCTAGCCATGCTATCGAACCTCCACCAGCCCCTATAGTGCGTATATCAATCATGGGTATACTCACCGTGAGACCAAACTCAATTTCAAATTCTGTAGTAAGCTTCTGCTGTCCCTCGATGATAATACCTACATCGCAACTGGTACCACCCATATCCATAGTCAGTACCCTGTCCAGATTCATTGTCTCAGCTATTGCCTGACAGGCAATCATTCCACCTGCTGGCCCACTCATCATTGATTGAATGGGCGAGGCAGCACAGGTATCCGATGACATCATGCCGCCGTTACTCTTCATGATCATCAAGGGCGCCGGAAGACCAATTGCTGAAAGTCCACCAGTTAATTGATTTACATAATTTGAAACAACTGGCTTTACGAAAGCATCCGCTATCACAGAACTCGCACGATCATATTCTCTCCATATTGGTGCCACTTCAGAGCTAATCGAAACCGGAATTCCAGGCAATTGGTGTTGTAACCTTTCCTTCACCATCAATTCATGCATTGGATTAATAAAAGAAAATAATAGACAAACAGCTATGGCATCGTAATTACCCTGATCTAAAGTCATTATTAGTGTATCAATATCAGCTACATTTAGCTCTCTCAGAACTGAACCATCGTAAAGTAGTCGTTCGGGCAATCCATAACAATCAGCTCGTCGTGCTACCATAGGAAGGCTTTTCTGCCATGCTAAGTTATACAGCTCAGGTCTAGTTGTTCTTTGAATGAAAGGCACATCTTCAAATCCTGACGTTGTAATATAAGCCACCGATCCACCCTTTCGCTCAATTAGCGCATTAGTAGCAATTGTAGTTCCATGCACTAATTCGGAAACAGAATGAGGTTTAATTTTTAGTTTCCCTAAGGTACTACTAAAAGCATCTACAGGAGTCTTGTGGGTAGACAAACTCTTACTAGATCTAATTTCGTTACTGTCACTATCAAAAATCACTAGATCAGTAAAGGTTCCACCCGTATCTACTCCTGCTCTGATGACCATCTAGACTAATCCTATAAAGATTCTTGTCTCAGATTGCCACATTCCCGCATCACTTCCGACACCATAAATACTAATCAGATTATTCATGATGTAATCGCAGATTCTCTTCTTTAGAATTGAACAAATGGGCTTTCGACAAATCAAATTCAATTCTTACCTGATCTCCAAGCTTAACTTCTGTCTTCGGTGGCATCCTAACCTGTACTGACTGGGATTCAACAGCTACTGTCACATAAAGATCCGAACCAATCGGCTCCAGAAATTTAACAATTCCAGGTAAACCGCTCCCTTCGATTGAAGCAAGGCGCATATCTTCTGGGCGTACCCCAAGAGATACAATACCCTCTGCTGCTTCAAGCATCGAGTCATTGATCCTCATTTGCTCTTGCTGAATCGGCAAACGATAATCGCTGGATACAAAATTCCATATTGATTCAGCACGAATCAACTTTCCATCGAGCAAGTTCATCGGTGGCGCTCCCATGAATTTCGCTACAAACTTGTTTGCCGGAACGTCATATACTTCTGTCGGTGGACCCACCTGCTGTAACTTTCCTTCATGCAAAACTGCTATCCTCTGCCCCATTGTCATAGCTTCTATTTGGTCATGAGTCACATACACTGTTGTAATTCCGAGTCTTTCATGCAGAGACATTAATTCGATCCTTGTTTGCAACCTAAGTTTCGCATCCAGATTTGAGAGGGGCTCATCCATCAAAAATACTTTCGGTTCACGTACAATTGCGCGAGCAAGAGCAACCCTCTGCCGCTGTCCACCTGATAATTGTTCCGGCAAACGATCTAGAAAATCCTCTATCTCCAACATGGCAGCAGCTCGGTTAACCGCTTCTGCTATTTTTGCACGTTGCATTTTCGCTGTCTCTAAAGGAAACGCAACATTTTTTCTTACAGACATGTGAGGATATAGTGCGTAATTTTGAAATACCATAGCTAAATTCCTACGCGCTGGATCTGTAAAGTTAACTAACTCCTCGCCTATGATTATTTCTCCGGAAGTTGCGTCTTCCAAGCCAGCAATTGAGCGAAGAATCGTACTTTTTCCGCAACCTGATGGTCCAAGTAAAACTAGGAATTCTCCGTCTGGTATTTGGAGCGAAACATCATCTACAGCGCGCACTCCACCGAAGTCTTTTATGAGTCTTTTAAGGGTTACCTCAGCCATTTTTATACCTCATTGTTATTAGAAACGCCCATTCTTTATTGCTTAAGCGCTCCTGCCATCGATGCTTGTACAAACCATTTCTGAAAAAAAAGAAACACAATAGTAACCGGGATCAACGTCATCAAAGAAGCTGCCGCTAAGACGCCCCAGTGTGTAACAAACTGTCCTTTTAGTGAAGCAATACCGACGGTTAGCACCCGATAATCATCTCCACTTGCTGCTACCAACGGCCACAAGAAATTAGCCCACGTAATCATAAATACAAATATCCCTAGAACAACCAAAGCTGGCTTAATTAGAGGCAAAACAATTTTAAATAAAATCCGCCACTCCGAAGCACCATCTAAACGCGCTGCCTCGTACAAACCTGCCGGAAGCGTAGATATAAATTGTCGCATCATGAAAACACCGAGAGGCGAAACTGTACAGGGAAGAATCAACCCTAGATAAGTATCTAAACCGAAAAATGGTCGTCCAATTATAGGAAGTTCACCTATTTCACGGACCATAAGGTATGTTGGAGCCAATACCGCTGCTACTGGCACCATGAGAGTCGATAACACTAAGAAAAATAAAATGTTCCGCCCTGGAAACTGCAATCGTGCAAAGGCATAACCCGCCAGAACATTGGTAACTAAAGATATGACTGTTGTTCCAGCGGCAAAAATAATCGTATTGAGTGCCCAACTAAGATATCTGGTACTCCCAAACAAGAACCTAAAATTATCAAGGGTAGGCTGGTCGGGGATTAATTTGGGAGGATAATCAAACAAAGAGATACTGTCCCGAAGTGCGGGGGAAATTAGATATAACACCGGGCCAACCGCAAAAACAACAAAAAACAACAAAATCAAGTACGCCATGCAGGCACGGGCACGGCTACCAAACAAGTGTCGAATTTGATCGCGTCTATAATTTGAAGAAACAACCGTTTTCGCGTCGACCATCCTAGAAGTTTCCATGATTTTCTTATGCCTCCCGACTGCTTCTTCGACCTAACAACCAGAATACTGCGAGGGTCAATAACATTGTCCCTATAAGCAAGCCAACACTTGCAGAAAATGCCAGTCCTGTGTCCTGAAAAGCAAACATACGTCGGTAAATAAACCAAACTATCGTCGCAGTACCCATGCGTGGTCCACCATCTGTGAGAATCTTAACAGAATCGAACAACTGAAAATTCATGATAATCGCTATAACTAAAGCAAATAGGAACAAAGGCCTTAGCACAGGTACACTTACCCTAACAAACCTTCGAAAACTTCTGGCGCCATCAAGCTTCGCAGCCTCAAGTAACTCTCCAGGAACACTCTGAAGACCTGCGAGATAGAATAAAACCCAAAATCCTAGGCCGCGCCAAATTTCAACGGCGATAATTGAGAATAATGCAATAGGATTCTTTCCTAAAAAATTTACTCCATCCCACCCAAAAATACCTCTCGTGATTAAATTTACAATACCGAAATCAAAGTGGAGCATAAAATGCCAAATCATCGCTCCTAAAATAGGTGGTGCTAACAGTGGAAAATACAATGTAACCTTAAAAAAGTTTTCCCCGCGCCGGTGATTATTTATGAGTGACGCTAGAAATATTGCTAATCCAAAAACAATACTGATAGCCAGCACAACAAATAAACTAGTATTCAGAACTACTTGTGTAAGCTCTGAGTCATCAAATGCTCGTGACCAGTTTTCAAATCCCACCCAATAACCAGAATCAAGAACTCCCCCTTCATTAAAACTCAAAAAAATTGCCCAGCCGACAGGTATTGCTAAAAACGCAAACCAGAGAATCATATAAGGTGCGAGAAATCCGGATGCACGCCCTAAATAACGAAGTCGATACTGATTTGCTTTTTTTCGGTACTGATCTGAACTTAACTCCAACTGAGCCCAAGCCTCATCCCCAGTCGGAACGCCATTAGACACATGATCTCTGATATCAGGCATTAACTAGCTCCCTCAAAAACCTAGTACGACACTAGTTAAGCCATCAACGGCGAATCTGAAAACACAATAATAGTCTGCATCAAAAATCATAATTAGTTAATCCTTAACAAATTCTCGCAAGACATTCTCAGTAATTTTTGAGACATTATTATCATAGTTGTTATGAGATAAACTTCCTAGCCAATTAATAGATCCAACCGAAAAAACCGCGCCACCTTTCTGCGTTGGATAATAAACCATATCTGCACGAACATTTGCATTATTGGTGCCATCAATTGTTGGCATCGTTACCATCATATCTTCATGGCAAACTAAATAATATGCACTATGCATACCTTCTGACGTCGCTAATCTTATAGCTTGAGGGGGAGTTCCAAGATCTAAATCCATCCGATCAAGTTCATCTCCTGCTGCACCGGACATCACGAGGCCGAAATCACCGATTACCTCATCTCCTTCAACTCCCTCAAAAATAAATTGGACATTGGGTCCATAACTAGCAGGTAGTCGTTTGTAACCAGGGGTCTTTAAATCCCAACCTTGGGCAGCAAATCCGACGCCGACCAACTGATTTGGCGATCGTCCAAGATGCCGCCAAATGCCTCCAACTTCCCCATTTGATGCAAGCTCCAATTCTCCCACGTGGGATGGCCATGCACGCGAGCCTGCATAACCTCGCCTGACTTCAATGATATGGTCGCGCTCCGGATCAACCGCCGTTACCCAGTAAAATCCATTGCCGCCTAGGTACATTAATCTGCCTCCGTCATCCATAAACTGGTCAAGGCCATCCAACATTGAAGATGTCCAATACTCGGGATGACTTCCTGTCAAAACCACATCATACTGTTCAAGCAACTCATGACCTCTTATATGCAAATCATGATCAGTAATTACATCGTAGTTAAACCCTTTCTCTTCAAGCCAATCTATCAGATAAAGGTCAAATGGTAATTTTCGCGGACAGCTATGCACCCAGTGGCGATGCTTTGGCCGCAAATTTACGATAGGCCTTCGAGAAGTAGAATAACAAATACCGCTACCATCTGAATGAACATCATATATTGAACCGCCATATTCCGTAAGGTGATCTCCCAGAAAATCATCGTAAGGATCAACAACGATAGGGATATTCGTCAACCCACTAAAATCAATGCCAGCAAACAGTACTCGTTCATTGGCATATGCAAGATAAGTAATAGTCGGCACAAGAAACGCTATTTTTTCCCTAGCCGTACTGTCAGAAACAAAAAAGGTTATAAAATCTTCTTCATCACCAGCCTTGAGGTAAGCTGCATAAACGCCACTCTTTATATCTGCAGGAAGATTCCATTTGAAACTTGTATCCCACTGCATATCTTCGACATCGTCATCATGAAAGTGAATACCGCCATACTGATCAGGCGCAACTTTTCGAGAGAACTCCCTTCCCGTCCAATTATGGCCAGTTAATCCCCGCATTGGGAAATTTATGACTTCCCCATGGCGCTGATTGTTCGAAATATCTTCAATAGTAGTGCTATTCGCAGGAGTTCGAGAAAAGTCCCAGGCGGCAACAAGATCCGATATTTCATCTGGCGCACCGTCTAAAGCCAAGTGATCGATTTCATCCGATAGAAGTGGTCGGCAAAATATCCGTGGACTTTCAATTTTTCCATTGAAACATTGGCGAGGTATAAATTCTTTCGGATCAGAAATGCCTGTTGCTGCAATTGAAACAGGAACGCTTGCCGAATGTAATTTTACTAATGATATCTTTTTGCTGTGTTCACTGTCTGCAGCAACATTTGGCCATCTACCACATTGGCGCTGAATCACAGTCGCAGTTCCTTCTTCTTGATCAAAGCTTCCAACCACAAAATACCATTGATTCTTTGCAAGACTATGGTCTGTCGAAACGTCGATTGTTTCTTCAGTATTTGACAAACGCAATGTTAGGCGTCCTTCCGGATTCAGATACAAACCAAACCCAGCTCCACTGGTTTGCTGTGCCACTATTGTTTGATAATCGTCTCCTACTGGCTTTGTGGCAAAAATCCATGCTTGTATTGATAAACCCTTGTCAAAGTCATTTAGTTGTCCTGATTGCGTGCATATGTAAGATCCTGGGTATGTTTTTTGATGATGGCCTCTCAGCGTCTCAGAAAATCCTTCCAATATCTCTGTTTTGAAACCAGGTCCCTCTGGATTCTCATCGCCATGAATCAATCTTACTAATTTTGCCTGATATTCTGCGAACTCAGTGCTCACCATAAACTGAATCGACTCACCGGGATGCACTACCATAGGATCAGCGTATCCAATCAGCTCTGATCGTTTTTTACCTCTTAAAGTTAGATCACTTGCCATACGTTTTCTCCATTTTTTCAGGATAACTTCTTATCACCAAGAGATGACCGTCTTAAAAGAACTCCGCTAAGACAGAACGACCCCGTAGGATCACCTACAGGGTCGTTCTTTAACATCATGCAGAACTAACCGCTAACTTAATGGGTCAGTTATATGTACTGCTTTCACTATTTTCGAGCGAGAATTTTCTCCATACGATCCTGAGTTTCTGCTACCTGCTCATCGATGGATACATCGCATGTTGTCACAGCCTCTAGCGCCTTGCCAAATTCATCCAACATCTGCGCAATCTTTGGATGCGGTAAGAGCCCATCCCAGGTGGTCATAGCCCACTCAAAGTTATCTTGCAAGAGTTTGTTACCGCCACTCGAATCAACATCATCTCGGGTGCCTACAAAGCCGTAATGATTATTGAACTTGGTAGCAAATTCAGTTCCAACTAGGTATTTTGTTAATGCCCATGCTGCTTCCTGTTCTTTACTTTTTGCAGCAACCGCATAATATCCAGTCGTTGAGAACTGAGTTTGTTTTCCACCCGCAGCACCAACCGGTTGAACAATAGTCCATTTAAATGGCAGGCCTTCGGCCTCTAGCGGAATAACTCGACTTGGCTCTTCAACCATCATTGCTAGCTTTCCAGCCTTAAAAAGAGATAACGCAGCTTCACGATCATATTGCCCCAACGGTGGCTGTATGGCGTCGTCACCACTACACCTCAAATCAACTGCAAACTGCAACGCGCTACGAACAGCCGGCGAATCAAAAGTAGCGGTCTCCATGTCATCAGAAACCATATCACCGCCGTAGTTATGGATCATGTTATAGAACCAATACCACCCATAGTCCTTTACCGTGCTTGGAGAATTAAAACCCCAAACTTCCGGTGGATTCTGAAGCGCCTTCGCGGTAGCCATGAGCTCTTCATTGTTAGTTGGAATTGAAAGGCCAGCGGCATCTAACATATCCAAATTGACATACATAACAATCGTCCCGATTACCGCAGGGATGCCATACAGCTCATCTCCATAGTAACTCGGATTAACAATGTTATCAGGGAAACGAGCTCGCTCATCTGCGTAATCGGCTGCATTAAAATGGTCATGAAGATCACTAAATGCTCCGCGTGCACCAAAGAGATTTAGATGCGTGCTGGTTTGATAAGTTACATCATACACGTCCGAGCCAGCGAAGTTTGCTGAGTACAATGCCTCGAGCTCCCCCCATGGTATTACAGTGTGCTCAATTTCCATTCCAGTTGCAGCCTTAAATGGGGCCAACCATTCTTCCATCAACGCTATTTCGTCTGCACCATGTGGCGCTTTGGCAAACTTGATAGTTACTCCATCAAATTCACCTGCCTGAGCCGCACCACTCAATGCTGTAGCTAGCACAAACGTGGCGGCCGCTGTGGTTGAAACTAATCGGCGTCTCAACTTAGAAAGATCCAACATAATTTTCTCCTCCTTCTTTATAAAAGATATAAAAACCCGAAATCAAAGCTAAAATTCCTGTGATTCCTAGATACATGTCTCAAAATCGGATCAGTCTATCCAATTTGAACCAAACAACCTTTATCTACTGTCAAGAAATCAAAAGCTCGTTTTATAACACCCATAATTAAACACAAATCCACCCAATCTTGTCAATTTTGAATTACAAGCAGGCGCAACCGATGATAATCATTAATTTAGCCTAATAAATACGCTATTTTTCCATACGCTCTAACCATTCCAAAGTAACACGATTAAATGTGGCAGGATCCTGAACTCCGAACAAATGAGATCCTCCCGGGCAAATGACAAGTTTAGCACCGTTAATCCCGTCGGCCAACTCACGAGAATAACTAGGCGGTAAACACATATCATTTTCACCCACCGTAACAAGAGTTGGCGCAGCAATTCTATTAAGTTCACTCGATATGTCATGACTCATATTTGCATCAATCTGACCTTGCATGCCTTCAATTGGCGATGAATTCTTTTTCATATTTTCGAGGACTGTCATGATCATTTCGTAATTATTGGTAATAAAGTCTGGAGGGAAAAGATACAAAAGTGCTGCTTCATAATAAAGATCAAGGCCGCCCTCCTCCAACCAACGAGCCATCATTCCAAAATACATCTTTGCATAACCGTGGGTCTTTGCCCATCCCCCATGAAGCTGTAAGGTATTAATTCTCGCCGGCCAATCAATGGCAATTTTCGCGCCAATTGCGGCCCCTAAAGATAAGCCCGAAAGGTGGCATGTAGATATTTCTAGCTCATCTAATAACGCTACTGTATCCTCTGCCATCATTTTTACTGAGTAAGGACCTTCAGGAGAGTCACTTTTACCAACACCTCGATTATCAAAAATAAGTGTTCTATATTTATCTTTATATTCGTTTACTTGAGGCATCCAACGAGACGAGTCTGCGCCCGTACCGCGAATAAATACTACAGGTACACCATCACCCTCACCATGCCACTCATAGTAGACAGATATCCCGGTTGAAATTTGTACTAATGGCATATGTTCCTCCTTCCGTTTTATTTACTATTTAATTCTAATATCGTTTATTTAACATCGGCCATCCCATATCCTGGCCAACACCTTGCGATAACACTGAAGCAACATGGAGCACCAAATCTTCACGACACTTTGGTCCTGTAACTTGGATGCCAACTGGCAATCCATCACTATCAAATCCGACAGGAACTGCGCATGTTGGAAGACCAAGCAAATCTTGCGGCACTGTGTAATCCATGCAGATATCTCTGAACTCAACTTTTTTATCGTAATGATCTACCAAATCAGGACTATCTACAGTAGATGGTCCTGCCGCAGTAATAGGCGTGATTAAAACATCAATCTTTTGAAACATAGAATCAAATTGACGCGCAAAGTCCAGTCGTCGCTGATTTGCCTTAATATAATCACTGAGTGAAATCTCGCTTGCTTGCATCAAGCGTCCGACCACATCTCTTCCATATTTTTTTTCATGAGAAGGGTAGGTTTCGAGATCATATTTGTGAACATGAAATGCTTCGGCCATCTGTATAGTCGCAAATGTGGGTCGAATTTTTTCGGCCATATTTATCGAGACATCCTCTAAAATTCCTTTGTTTGAGAGCGCAATTTCAATTACCCTCTCGAAGTGATTCTGATAATCTGGTGCGAGTCTTCGTAAGTGGAGACTTTCGCATCGCCCCACTATCACGCCATGAAGGTCTCTTGATGATCGACTAAATTCAGGTAGTGATGAAGAAAGAGTGGTTGAGTCTTTTAAATCGAATCCTGACATGACTTTAAGTGCAAGCGAAAGGTCATCCACATTTCTAGCTATAGGCCCAGGATGATCCATAGATGGTGACAACGAGACGCCACCCCGCTTTGGAATCCTACCGTAAGTAGGTTTAATGCCAAAAATCCCACAAACTGCCGCGGGAATCCGTATGGATCCTCCCGTATCGCTAGCTAATGCGATAGGTGCCATGCCAGCAGCAACTGCTGCAGCTGACCCACCACTTGAGCCACCAGGCACCCGATCTAGATTCCACGGATTTTGGGTACTCCCCATAGAGTGATGTTGTGTTGTAATGCCCCATCCAAATTCATGGG
>CAYFJI010000028.1:0-21321 GCA_964343365.1 uncultured Acidiferrobacteraceae bacterium | reverse complement strand
TCATAATCATTCTGCCTATGCCGAAATTACTTATGGTAATCCAAGTCTAAAATAGTAAGGTTTTTTATTCTCTGATTTAAAATTAAGGTCTTTATCAATTGTGATAATCCTATATCTCTACAGACAATATTTGATATTAAAGTGAAAAATAAATTTCATAAAGACCCAATCGTGATTGCAGGAGTAGCAAGAACACCACTAGGTGCATTTCAGGGTACCTTGGCAAATGCTCCAGCAAGTCTACTAGGATCAACAGTTATCAATGCTGCCGTAGAAAGATCAGGAATCGAGGCAAAACTGATAGACGAAGTGATAATGGGTTGTGTTTTGTCAGCAGGGCAAGGACAAGCACCGGCGAGACAAGCAGCTTTAGGTGGAGGCTTATCACTTCATACAAGCTGTACTACCATAAATAAAATGTGTGGATCGGGGATGAAAGCAGTAATGTTAGCTCATGACATGATTGCTTCTGAAGCCGCTAATATTATTATAGCAGGAGGCCAAGAAAGTATGACTAATGCGCCCTACCTCTTGCCTAAGGCTCGAGTTGGCCATCGATTAGGCCACTCTGAGGTACTTGATCACATGTTCGTTGATGGTTTAGAAGACGCATATGATCGAGGAAAGTTAATGGGAGAATTCGCTGAACAATGTGCATCTCATTACGGATTTACGCGTGAAGATCAAGACGATTATGCAATTGAATCTTTAACCCGTGCTAAGGAAGCTATTGAAAATGGCGCCTTTACTAATGAAATCTCTAAGGTCATCATAAAAGAAAAAGGTAAAAATAAGGTTATCAATACTGATGAAGTTCCACTCAACGCTAATGTTGAAAAAATACCACAACTACGACCTGCTTTTCGAAAAGATGGAACAGTTACAGCAGCAAATGCTAGCTCAATCTCAGATGGCGCAGCCGCTTTGGTTTTGATGAAACTATCTGATGCCGAAAAAGGAGGTCATGTACCTCTAGCAAAGATTCTTGGGCATGTAACATTTTCCCAAGAACCACGCTGGTTTACGACAGCTCCAATTTTTGCAATACAGAATCTTTTGGAAAAACTTAATTGGAACCCAAACGATCCTGATCTTTACGAAATAAATGAAGCGTTTGCTACCGTACCAATGGCTGCAATTCAAGAACTTGGCATTACCAATGAAAAAACTAATATACATGGTGGAGCCTGTGCGCTAGGCCATCCAATAGGAGCATCTGGTGCAAGAATTATTGTTACTCTCTTGCATGGATTAGAGCGTCATGACTTGTACCGAGGTATAGCGGCGTTATGCATCGGTGGAGGAGAAGCCACAGCGATGGCGTTTGAGCGACTCAAGTAAAAACCGTTTTTTTAATAATATGACCATAATCTATATGTTCTACAACCAATCTCTACGCTCTAATGAAAAGTGGCACTGAAAGCTTTATGAAATCCAGAATTATAGGCGGCTAGAATCATGGAACTTACAGCTTGGCTTCAATATCAATTTTAATTTTTTCGCACTAACCATGAAATCAATTCAACGCGCCTCCACTGTAGCGGTTAGCGTAGGAAACGTAACTATTGGCGGAAATCATCCCATAGTAGTACAGTCTATGACCAATACAGAAACAGCCGATGTTGAAGCGACCACTAACCAAATTAAATCACTAGTCACAGCTGGATCAGAACTTGTACGAATTGCAGTAAATTCAGCCCAGGCCGCACAAGCAGTACCCGAGATTTACGCCAAATTAAAAAGTGATAAATGTCATGTACCGTTGATTGGTGATTTCCATTTTAATGGTCATAAGTTGCTGCAAAATTATCCTGACTGTGCAAAGACTCTCTCAAAATATCGTATTAACCCAGGAAATGTAGGTCGCGGAAGCAAACATAACGAACAATTTTCCCAGATGATCGAATGTGCACTTAGATACAATAAACCTATTCGCATTGGTGTGAATTGGGGATCTTTGGATCCTGATCTTCTCGCACAACTACTAGATGAGAACGCATTACTACCTATACCCAGGTCACTTGAAGACATTAAAAGATATGCGTTGGTAGAGTCTGTTCTAAGGAGCGCAGACTTTGCAAAAAAACAAGGTTTAGATGAAAACAAAATCATACTTTCTTGCAAGGTTAGTTCAGTACCTGATTTGATTAAAATTTACGAAGAACTTTCGGTACGAACTAAACTACCTTTACACTTAGGACTTACCGAAGCTGGCATGGGAGATAAGGGAATTGTTTCATCGGTCGCAGGTCTAGCAATACTAATCCAAAAGGGAGTAGCCGACACTATACGTGTATCACTAACACCCGAGCCTGATGGTGATAGAGCCCGTGAGGTTCGAATAGCACAAGAAATTTTACAAAGCGTTGGTGTAAGATCATTTACACCTCAAGTTGTATCGTGCCCAGGATGTGGAAGAACAAGCAGCGATTACTTTCAAAGACTAGCAAAAGATATTGAGCACTATATTCAAAATAATATGCCAGTATGGAAAAAAGAATATCAGGGAGTAGAAAAAATGACCGTAGCTGTGATGGGCTGTGTTGTCAATGGGCCTGGTGAAAGCAAAAATGCTGATATCGGCATTAGCCTCCCAGGCAGTGGCGAACGGCCCGTAGCTCCTGTTTATGAAAATGGACAAAAAACAGTGACGCTTAAAGGCACTAATATATCCAAACAGTTCATCAAAATTCTAGACAAATACGTAACTAATCAATATACAAAAAAAGAAGTTATTAATTGATAAAAAAATACGGACTACTTCCAGGGTAAGCAAAAAGGCTAATCTAATTTTTCCATCGTTGAAAAACTAGACTTGAGTTTGTTCCGCCAAATCCGAAACTGTTACTCATTACTATATTCAAATTTGCGTTATCTATAGTTTCTTGGACGATCGGATAGTCCTTTGCACCAGAATCGATCTTTGTAATATTAATCGACGGAGCAATAAAATCTTTATCTAGCATTAAAAGAGAATAGACTGCCTCGTTTACTCCAGCGGCACCTAGTGCATGCCCGGTCATTGACTTGGTTGCACTAATCCTTGGTATATTTTTTCCGAATATTTTACTTATAGCCTCAAGTTCCTTTATGTCTCCTATCGGAGTACTGGTACCATGAGTATTTATATAATCAATTGGTTGTTTTACGCTCGAGATTGCTTCCTGCATGCAGCGCTCTGCTCCTTCTCCTGATGGTTGGACCATATCATAACCATCTGACGTCGAGCCATGGCCAACTAACTCAGCATATATTTTGGCTCCTCTCGCTAGAGCATGTTCGAGCTCTTCAACAACTAAAATACCACCCCCACCAGAAATAACAAACCCATCCCGATCAGCATCATATGTTCTAGATGCAACCTCAGGATTATCATTATATTTGGACGATAGCGCACCCATAGCATCAAATAACATGGTCATTGCCCAATGTAGTTCCTCTCCACCACCAGCAAACACTATATCCTGTTTGCCGAGTTGAATTAAATCCGCTGCATTGCTAATACAATGCCCACTAGTTGCACAAGCGGAACTTATCGAATAAGCAATTCCTCGAATCCCAAAAGCGGTGCTAAGGCAAGCCGCATTTGTACTAGACATTGTACGAGTGACCATATAGGGTCCGACCCTTCTTATCCCTTTAGACCGCAACAAATCTGCCGCCTTAACAATATTTTCAGGGGAACCACCACCTGTGCCCACTACTAAACCAGTTCTGGGGCTACGGATGATTTCGTTGTTTAAATTAGCATCTACCAAAGCTTCTTCAAGTGCCAAATAATTATATGAAGCGGAATCGCCCATAAAACGTTTTATTTTCCGATCAATAATTGTATCCAAATCAATATGTAACGCGCCATGCACATGTGACCGAAATTTAAGGTCTCTATATTCAGGACTAAATTTCACACCTGACCGTCCGTTATATAACGCTTCGCAAACTGCTTCCTTGCCTATACCGATACTGGAGACAATACCAAGACCTGTAATCACTACTCTTTTCATGGTTTCATTCTTGAGGTTGTTTGTGAAATCTGAAATAAGCCAACACGGAGGTCTCTCCCCGTATAAATAAGTTTTCCATCAGCCTCTACCTGACCATCAGCTATGCCCATAAATAATCTTCGGGTGATCAATCTCTTTACAGACACATGATACCTAACTTTGGAACAGTTCGGTGTAATTTGTCCGGAAAATTTAATTTCCCCAGCCCCCAATGCTCGACCTTGTCCCGAACCACCTTTCCACCCCAAAAAAAAGCCTACCAACTGCCATAGCGCATCTAGGCCCAAGCAACCAGGCATAACTGAATCGTTTTCAAAATGACACTCAAAGAACCAAAGCTCAGGATTAATATCAAGTTCGGCAATAATTTCACCGTTACCAAATTTGCCTCCATCTTCTGATACATAGGTTATTCGATCAAACATTAACATGGGGGGCAGAGGCAATTGAGCGTTACCTGGGCCAAATAAATTACCATGCCCACAGGCCACCAAATCTTCGTAGCTGTAACAATCTTTTTTATGCAAAAAATTACTCCTTCACCAAAATTTTATGTTCAATTTCAGTTGATCACTTAGTCAATACATAGGTTTTATACAGCTAGATTATGAATTCAGATTGTAGACGATAACATGCAAACGCCGCGGACCATGCGCACCATACTCTATAGTTTGCTCTACATCGGCAGTCTTAGAAGGTCCTGTGATCAGATTAACCGATTTCGGCCATTGGCTATAACTACACCTAAGACGCTCCCATAGATGTTCCTGAGACTCAAGAATATTAACCCGATCGAGCAATACTATATGATCATCGGAAAGAAATAGATCAGAGGTTACAGATCCCTTGCTTTCAACAAAAACTAAGCTTCCAGTTTCTGCGATAGCAAAAAATGCCTCACTAATTACCGTACGATCACACTTTTGCGCAAATCTTTTATGGATTTTCCAATCGTAAGGCCAGGCGATATTATCGATGATTGGACCTTTTCCACAAACTAATTCAAAGGCCAAATCATGACGATCCAAATAGATTTCTAACGCGCTCAACAAGTTCGGTGTTTTGCTTATAACTTCATATGTGCCCTTTACAGCCTCATGTTTTTTGCAAAATTTAGTCATCAAATCATAATTGGATGTACTTTCAATTGCCACATGTCGTTTTGGATAATTAGTCTCTAAGCTAGCGAATGAAGCAGAAGATGTTGGTTTATCTCCGATTAAGGAACGGCGAACTGCCGAAAGTATTGCAGTTCGTGACTCATTCATTTTTCGTTCCCTACTTTATCTTGCCACTGTTTTTGAAACGAGCGAGAAGCTGGCACTGGGAAATCGCGAGTTCTTGTCCATCCCCCCATAAGTGGAATGTATTTAATGAAGCTGCTCTTTTTTCCTATCCGGGCAAATAACCATAAGAGAGGGCTGATAACAATTTGATAAAGACGAGGGCGGAGGACTAAATATCGCCAAATCATAAAAAAACTCTTGCTGAACAATGTGCCTGATTTTCTTCGAAACTGTTCAGCACGATGCTTTCGGAGAAGATCTGGTAAGGGAATCCGTACTGGACAAACATCTTGACATGCTCCGTTCAAAGTACAAGCATTCGGCAGATCAAAATTTGAATCAAACCCTTGCATAAGAGGCGTCAAAACAGACCCCATGGGTCCTGGATAGATCCAACCATATGCGTGACCTCCTATAGCCGTATATACCGGGCAGTGATTTAAACAAGCTCCACATCGGATGCAACGCAACATCGACTTGTAGTCTCCTCCAAGCATCCCAGAGCGTCCATTATCTAAAAGTACCACATGATATTCTGTGCTAACGCCGGACTGACTATTAAACTGTGGCCCTGAATACAAACTAGTGTAGGCTGTCATTTCCTGACCAGTAGCGCTACGCGCTAGTACTCGTAACATAGTGGAGAGATCTTCCAAAGATGGTATTACTTTCTCTATTCCCGCTAACACGATCTGTACTTTTGGCAGACAACTCGTCAAATCACCATTACCTTCATTGGTTACGATCACGCTGGACCCAGTTTCCGCAACTAAGAAATTTGCTCCAGTAATACCAACATCAGCACTGAAAAAACGATCTCTTAATACACTACGCGCTTCATTAACTATTGCCTTTCTTTCGGATACTCGCTCCAAGTAACCAAGCCGTTTATGATAGGTATGAAATAATTCAGTTATTTGATCTCGTGTTTTGTGAACAGCTGGTGCAATAATATGACTCGGCTTTTCTGCAGCGAGCTGGACAATATACTCACCAAGATCAGTCTCTACAGCTTCTATACCTGCCTTTTCCAGAGCTGCATTTAGCTCTATCTCTTCAGAAACCATGGACTTTCCTTTAGTAACCAGATTGGCTCCAACATCTCGACATAGATCAATGATCAAGGAGCTCGCTTCTTCCGCATTTCTCGCCCAATGGACATGTCCGCCATTTTCCAACACTTTATTTTCATACATTTCAAGGTAGCTATCGAGATGAGTCAGGGTATGATCTTTTATATTACTTGCAGCATCCCGTAACGTTTCGAATTCGGGTAAACATGAAACTGCTTCCTTCCGTTTACCAACAAACCCTCCTTTTGCCCGATTCATTGCATTTTGCAAATCATCATCAAGCAAGGCTTTTTTCGCTCTACCTTGGAATGTCGAAAGACTATCCATCATTTAGTGGTTCCAATTCCAAATCCGCCTGATCATCGGTGAGTCCAGCTAAAACCTCTGCCACATGTAAAATCCGAAATCTCTTTCCCGATCTTTCAAGAAATCCTCCAATATTAAACAAACAACCAAGATCACCACCAACCAAAATACTTGCCTGAGTATCAACAATGTTTTGTGCCTTGTTCGTAACCATATGTGTAGAAATATCTGGATACTTCACGCAAAAAAGGCCGCCAAACCCACAGCATTCACTGGCGTCTTCTATTTCTTTGAGTTCTAAACCTTTTACATTTGATAATAACTTTCTCGGCTGTTGGTGAATACCGAGTTCCCTCTGAGAGGAACATGAATCATGATAAACACAAACGCCATTCAGTTCGGCATCTACTTTCTCAATCTTGAGGATATCTACGAGAAATTGAGTTAACTCGTAAGTCTTTTCCGACAGCCGACGCGCTCTATCTAGCCAAGATAAGTCTGTCACAAATAAACGTGGGTAATGCTCCCTGATCATGCCGGCGCATGAACCTGACGGCACAATTACATAGTCAAACTGTTCAAAAACTGAAATCACTTGACGCGCTACAGTCATAGCACCAAGGGAATCTCCCCGATTGTAGGTCGGCTGCCCACAGCACGTTTGTAACTCTGGAACCTTAACTTCGCATCCTGCACGCTCTAGAAGTCGAAGTGATGCAAATCCAGTGGATGGACGAAAAATATCAACAATGCACGATGTGAAGAAACCAACTGATACTTCGTCCAATTCAAGATCAGATCTGGAGTGGATTATCTCCTTATCTATTAAAGGCTTTTTCATCAATAATAAGTGTGATTATTTGTGATGAGTATTCACGCATCAAATCTCAAAGGATGATCCACACTAACCACTATTCCTCCCGACAGAGAGCTCTAATTCATATCCACCAAACTTACGAATATTTAGTACACCATTGTCAAATATCATGTACTGGCCCTTAATTCCTTGCAAACATCCAGATACGGACTGCTGTTTGTCAAAATTATGGGATGTGATTTTTTGTGGGTAGTTAATGACCGGATAATTAAAAAGAATTCCACCGTCTCTGCTCGATGAAGCCAAGCTGGTATCAATCCAGCCTTCATACTGGGATAAATCAGGTCTAACCTGCTCGTAGAGGCGTTTTCTTTCATGAACGAGATCCACACTAGCAGGATTACCTCTTAACATTTTCCGCCATTCAGTGCGATCATTGGCATAATTTTTTAGAACAACCTCTATTAATCCTGACTGTAATCGTGATTCTACCTTAAACATCGGGATCGCTTGAATAGCACCTTGATCAATCCATCTCGTTGGAACTTGACTTGCTCGAGTAATACCCACTTTCAAACCCGATGTATTAGCAACATAAATCACATGCGGCCGCATGCAGTTAGCTTTCCCCCACTCTGGTTCACGACAAGTGCCTTTTTCATAATGACAGGTCTCGGGTTTAACAATGCACGTATCACATGCTGCAAGACTACGTAGGCATGGAAAACAATAGCCTTGATTAAAACTTTTTTTTGTCTTTCTTCCACATTCGATGCAATATATGTTCCCAGTAAATTGAAACGTCATATCTGATCCGATGAACTCGTTTAACGCTAAGGATTCTTGACCAATAGGTAACCAGTAAGATACTGGGTTCGTGGGTTGAGTTAACATCTTTCGAATAGTACCGATGATCATGCGCATATAATGCCTATAAAAAATCTCTCAAATTAATCTAGATATAGTATTCTCTATTTAAAAAAATATTTCGCGCGTTTATTTCTTCGGTTGCTAGTTTCGCCTACGACTTCGTCTCTCTTTCCTGTCGGTCTGTTCACCAAAACTAGAATCTCTGTGATTTTCGATCCATTTCTGGCATCCTGGATCATTACCCATCATAACATCAGCCGCTAAGATAGAGTGCTTGATTGCCGTGTCCAATGGATTAGTAATTGCGGAAGTCATTCCTGATCCCACTGCCATGGCAAGGAACGTCGCATTTAATCCTTGTCGGTTAGGTAATCCAAAACTTATATTCGAAGCTCCGCAAGTAGTATTAACACTTAATTCCTCACGCAACTTTTTTATTATACTCATTACTTGGGTTCCAGCAGAATTAATTGCTCCAATTGGCATCACTAAAGGATCTACTAGGATATCTGATCTAGGGATGCCATGATCTTCTGCTCTTTCTACTATCTTTTTCGCCACTGAAAAACGGACCTCAGGGTCTTCTGATATGCCCGTTTCATCGTTAGAGATAGCTACAACTGCTGCTCCAAATTTTTTCACCAAAGGTAAAACTGCTTCCAACCTTTCCTCTTCCCCAGTTACTGAATTAACTAAAGCTTTTCCCTCGTAGACCGACAATCCAGCAGCTAGCGCATCTACAATTGATGAATCTATCGATAAAGGTACATCAGTTATCAACTGCAATAATCGAATACAATCGGACAAAATCTTTGGCTCGTCCGCGAGTGGTATCCCTGCATTAACATCTAGAATTTGCGCTCCTGCTTTAATTTGCGCGATTGCATCCCGTTCGACTCGACTATAATCACCCTGACGCATTTCTTCTGCCAACAATTTACGACCTGTTGGATTAATCCGTTCACCTATAATACAAAAAGGTAGACCATAATCAATATGAACTTCCCGCGTTTTAGAACTAACAACCGTCATCCCTATTTTCCCTATTGCCGTTAATTTAGAACCTCCCGCGTCTTTTTCTATTTTATTTCTGGAAGACCTAGAGAGTTACTCCATCAAATCAAACACAAACCCATCGAGGAAAATAGATGAAATTAGTTTACAATTTTTGAATTTTTCCTCTGCGTTCCGATATCAATGTCTTAGCAGTTTCAACCGCTACAGCAGCGTCGCGACAGTAAGCATCTGCACCAATAGCATCAGAGAATTCCTCGTTCAGTGGAGCTCCACCAACTAAAACAATCAATTCCTGTCTGATACCTTGTTCAATCAAGGTATCAATTACCACCTTCATATAAGGCATAGTTGTTGTGAGCAACGCCGACATACCAAGAATATCTGGTTTGTGTTCATCTATTGCCTCAAGATATTTTTCAACACCATTGTTAATTCCAATGTTAATAACTTCGAAACCGGCTCCCTCCATCATCATAGCAACCAGATTCTTACCGATATCATGAATATCACCTTTAACCGTTCCGATTACCATCTTTCCAATTGTTCGAGCGCCAGTTTCAGCCAATAAAGGCCTCAGAATAGCCATACCACCTTTCATTGCATTGGCAGACATCAAAACTTCCGGAACAAACAATATGCCATCCCTGAAATCAATACCAACTATTCGCATGCCCTCAACCAGTGCTTCGTCAAGTACTTTTCCAGCGTCCCAGCCTCGACCTAGAAGAATATTTGTGCCATCCTCTATCTCTTCCTTAAGTCCATCGTAAAGATCGTCATGCATTTGCTCCACAAGATCTTCATCAGACAGCGCGTTGAGATCTATTTCGTCTGATGATTCAATTGATGTTTCTTCGCTCATTGTCTCTGCCCAAAAAACTGCGGTCTATTTGCGCCTATCAAGTCGATATGAAAATACCACTAAATATTACGATGTCGTATGTTTCACGCACCATTTGAGTGCGACGCCAAGGAATCATTTTGCGACATTCAATCGAGACGGATAATGAAAAGCATAAACTTCTTTCATTGTGAGACGCCGATGGGAATTATCATCCACACTAGGTCATCTCTCTGCATGAATCAAAACAATTATGGAATGCACTTAGAATAGCCCTTCAATTTCACCATCTGCACCAATTCGAATGTTATTAGCAGCCGGAATTCGAGGAAGTCCAGGCATCGTCATAATATCTCCGCAAATTGCTACGACAAAACCAGCTCCAGCCGCCAAACGAACTTCACGTATAGGAACCATGTGACCATTAGGAGCTCCTAAAAGAGCAGGATCAGTAGAAAAACTATACTGAGTCTTCGCCATACAAACCGGTAGATTACCAAAGCCTTCTTCCTGTAAATGAGTAAACTGTTGCTTGACCTTTTTGTCTGCGGTAATGTCCTCGGCACCGTAAATTTTTTGGGCGACAGTGCGCGTCTTTTCCCACAATGGTGTGGCATCTTCATACAGAGGTTGAAATTTGGCTGTATCCGAATCAGCGATTTCAACTACTTTTTCTGCTAATTCCTCCGCGCCAGCGCCGCCATCAGCCCAATGTGTGCAAGAGATTGCATCAACCCCTAAATCAACACAAAAGTTTTTTATTGCCTCAAATTCATCGATCGTGTCGGATTCAAAACCATTTACAGCAACAATTACGGGCACCCCAAATTGCTCTAGGTTTTGAATGTGTTTACCTAAGTTTTCGAGCCCTCTGAGCACAGCGTCGGTATTAGGTTTGGACAATTCACTTTTTGACAATCCGCCGTGATACTTTAGTGCGCGAATAGTTGCCACGATTACAGCTGCATCGGGTCTGAGACCCGATTTCCGACACTTGATATTCAAAAATTTCTCAGCACCGAGATCAGCTCCAAACCCAGCCTCAGTAACAACATAATCTGAAAGGCCGAGTCCAGTTTTTGTCGCAATTACAGAGTTGCAACCATGTGCAATGTTAGCGAATGGCCCTCCATGAATTAGAGCCGGATTATTTTCCAAAGTCTGTACTAAATTTGGCCTGAATGCATCCTTCAATAGCACCGTCATTGACCCATCCGCTGATAAATCGCGTGCAAAAATTGGCGAGCGACTTCTTGAGTAACCGACAATTATATTACCTAGACGATTTTGCAAATCTTCAAGATTCTCTGCTAAACAAAAGATTGCCATAACCTCAGAAGCGACAGTAATGTCGAAACCGGACTCACGAGGAAATCCATTTGAAACTCCACCCAATGAAGCTGTTATATTTCTTAAAGCTCGATCGTTCATATCCACCACGCGACGCCAATTTACACGACGCGCATCAAAACCCAAATCATTACTCCAATAAATGTGGTTATCGATCATTGATGAAAGTAGATTATGAGCACTGCCAATAGCATGAAAATCGCCAGTAAAATGTAGATTAATGTCTTCCATTGGAACTACTTGAGCGTAGCCTCCACCTGCTGCGCCACCTTTCATACCAAAACAAGGTCCCAAGCTGGGTTCACGAAGACAAGCCAACGCCTGTTTTCCAATCCTATTCAATCCATCCGTCAAACCGACTGAAGTCGTAGTCTTACCCTCACCTGCGGGTGTCGGTGACATGGCTGTTACCAAAATTAATTTGCCAGGATTTTGATTGCTAAGTTCTTCCACGCAATCTCTTGATAATTTAGCTTTATCATGACCGAAAGGAATCAAGTCAGATTTGGATAATTCAAGCTTTTCAGCGATCTCCACGACCGGCTTCAGTTTCGCGCGCCGAGCGATTTCAATGTCAGTTGTCACGATTTTTTATCTCCTTAGTACCTAATTAATTAGAGCAACGATATTTTGACCAGCACTGTAGCACTTTAAGATGCTGAACTAGCGACATTTGCAATTTTTGAAATTATTTTTCATAAAAAAAACTAATGAAGCATATATCAACGCATGGATTATTACCAATCTAAACATTCCATTAAAATTAATCCCTATTTGCTTAGAGCTGATTCAAGAGGCGCACAAAAACACCTGATCGAGCTTTGGGATCAAAGCAAGTTGATTTTGGTGGCATTTGCATACCGGCATCCGCAACAGCCACTAGTTGGTCGAATGATGTGGGATAACAAGCAAAACCTAGCTCCCAACCGGTCTGACAACGTGCTATTAGCCCATCTATACCTCTATTCCCTAAAACGTAGTCAAGACGTTGGTCTATTCGAGGATTATCAATACCCAGGATCGGACCAAGAACATTATCTTGTAGCAGGGAAACATCAAGTGATGCAACAGGATCATCAGAAATCAAATGAGGCAAAATATTTAGCTGATACAAATTGTCATTGAAAAACAAAACGAATTCACCCCGTTTTCGAGGCCCAAAAAAATCGCAATCATTTCGTGGTAGTGGTTTTATAACAAATAAACTCGATAATCGTGCCATAAATTGATCAAAAGATAAGCCATTCGTGTCTCGCACACACCTGTTAAAAGACATGATCCTCATTTCATCTATAGGAAATAAGGCCATAAGAAAATAATCACAAGGATTGTCATACCCCTGAGCAACTCGCTGCTCTCTTGAATATCGAATTCCAGCTGCAACACGATGGTGACCATCAGTGAGATAAATTTTCGGAACTTGTGTAAACAATTCTTGTAACTTTAACTGTATTTTTAGATCCTTAATTGCCCATATTGTTTGTCGTATTTGATCGTCATCATCAAAACTAAGAAGAGCTGGCTGCAGGGTGGCCTCTTGGATAATGGCTGCAATATCAGGCGTGCTTTTATGGGCTGCACATATAGGGCTCGAAACTGCTCCAACGACTTTTAAATATTCGTAAATATGAGCTTCATGATCAGATTGTGTTTTTTCATGACCTCTAATCACATCTTTTTGATAATCAGCCATTGATACCTCGGCAACTATTCCCGTTTGCTCAAAATCACTTGTCTTAAGTTGATAGATATAAAAATAGGGAGTTGCCTTATATTGATAAAAATCACTTCTTAGCACGTTGCGTAAAAAACTTAAATTCTCAGTCAACAATGTATGTGTTGATATGTTATGACCATCAGGCAAATCCTCAACTGTACGCATCGCGTTAATGAAATTATCTGGATAGTTTTTTGAAAATTTCAGTCTTTCTTCAGAAGACATAGAGTCATAAGGAGGCGCTACGACCTTGGTCGCTAGAGCCTGGTTAGCAAGATATGTCGAAAATGGGCGTATATGGATCAAATATCAAACACTTTGTTTCTTGGAAAATTTAAATTAAGCAGAACAGAACAGACTGTATCTCTATCTAGATCGGGTGATCAGATTGAAAGCTGCCCATAAAATCAACCAAGGCTTCAACACCATCTCTTGGCATAGCATTATAAATACTGGCCCGACAACCCCCAACACTACGGTGCCCCTTTAAGTTAGCTAAACCCTCTAGACTCGCTTGTTTAACAAACTTACTTTCAAGATCGGGTGTGGGCAATCGGAAAACGACATTCATAATTGAACGACAATCTTTTTGAATTGGGCATTGGTAATATCCTCTACTGTTGTCGATGGCAGCATAAAGCAATCGAGCTTTTTCTTCAGCAGCATTCTCAATAACATTAATTCCTCCAAATTTCGACATCCATTTCAAAACTTTGCCAACAATATATATCGGAAAGACAGGGGGGGTATTAAACATGGAGTTTTTTTCTGCATGTACATCATATCTAAGATACCTGCCTTGATTAGGATTAATGTCTCTAAGAAGAGTATGACGAATAAATACAATTGCTAATCCGGCAGGGCCTAAATTCTTTTGTACACCACCATACACGAGGCTGAATTTGTCCCAGGGGATTGGTCGAGACATATAATCAGACGACATATCTGAAACGATAGGCACCTCAACTTCAGGCCATTCATGAAAACGGACTCCACCGATTGTTTCGTTGGAGGTTATATGTAGATATGTTGTATTATCTTTTAGCTGAATCTCATTATTTTCTGGCATTCGAACATAATCGTTGTCTCTCCCGTCCCATGCAATATATACATCACCATAATTTTCTGCATCTATGATAGCGCTCTGCGCCCAAGAACCAGAATCAACATAGGCAGCTCTTTTTCCTTCAGCAAGCAGATTC
Source organism: uncultured Acidiferrobacteraceae bacterium (assembly GCA_964343365.1). Taxonomy (GTDB): domain Bacteria; phylum Pseudomonadota; class Gammaproteobacteria; order Arenicellales; family UBA868; genus CAJXWH01. The sequence goes on along the minus strand of CAYFJI010000028.1, from coordinate 6,838 downwards.
ATTGGAACCATCGAGAATTGAAGCGTCGCTCCTCCTTGTAAAAAAAGAATAGAGAAATCATCTGGCACATTAAATATTCTCCGCGTTAGCACGATAGCTTCGTCATGAACCTCCATGAAATCTTTCCCTCGATGACTCATCTCAATTAAAGACATCCCCGAACCTCTGTAATTGATCAATTCTTCCTGAGCTTCTTCCAGAACTTCGAGTGGCAAAGTGCATGGACCTGCACTAAAATTATAAATTCGATTATTCATGGCATATCACCGATCACAAAATTAATCTAGGTTTTAACTCTAGTTAACACAATTATGCAAAACGTCCCGACCAAAGGCCTCAATCACATCTAACACTCCCTCAGCTACTGCATTTTGAGCTTGCAAAGTAGATGCACCAATATGGTGGGTACCATAAACACATTTATGACTTGCCAAAGCTGACTTAAATTGTCCCTCAGCTACTGCAGGTTCATCACAGTAAACATCTAGTCCTACTCGCAAATCTTGCTTATCTAAAGCCTGAATTAACGCATGTTCATCTATTATGTCGCCTCGTGATGTATTGATTAAAATAGCCCCTGGTTTTAGTTTCTGAAGGAACTGTGTGTCAATCATTCCCTGAGTGCTGGAATTTGATGGAACATGCACGCTGATCACATCGCAACTCTGAATCAACATATCAACATGTTTCATCATCTCTACATTCAAATCTCTAAGTCGACTTTGAATACTAGCCGACCGATCTGGATTTTCAACAGCATGTAACTTTAGACCGAATCCGACTGCCCGCTCCAATACTGCTAAGCCAATAGCTCCAAGTCCAATCACACCAAAAGTACGTTGATATAAACCTCTAGCAACCGAATATCGCTTCTTATTCCATCGTTCTGAGCGCAGATCAAAGACATTATCAGGAATCTGTCTATCGATGGCTATCAAGAGTCCTATGACTAGCTCAGCAACAGCAGCCGCATTTTTTCCTGGAACATTGCAGACACTAATTGATTTCTTTCTTGCAAATTCTCTATCAATGGTATTTGTTCCTGCGCCCGCTCGGACAATCAATTTTAAATTTTGTGATGAATCAATGATGTTAGCATTTACAAGAGTGCTGCGAACTACTAGTATCTCCGTGTTATCCATTGCATTCAGCAATGTATCTCCTGTAAGCTCAGGCTTTAGCTCAACCATGTGCCCAGCATCCACTAGCCTATTTACGGCAAAAGATGGAAATTTATCTGCTATAAGAACTTTCAACAGCCCCCACCGATCTCTTTCTATTATTCTTAAGTTTCATTCTCTACCACTAAACTCAGTTACAGGTTATACCACATTGATCTTTTAGTGGGAACGCACACGAAGATTATGGTTTTTTCAACTAACTATCCTTTTTAGTAGACATAACTTTATAGATTTTGAATATTCACTCCTTAACTATACCTCACTTGATAGCGATAAGTTCGATCTCGAACACCAAAGTCTCATTAGGTCCGATACTAGCACCTGCACCTTGCGCTCCATAGGCTAATTCTGGAGGAATAACAACTTCCCATATGTCGCCTTCTACCATAATTTGCAATACCTCTCGCCAACCCTTGATAATGCTATCTAAACTAAATGTTGCTGGATTTCCCCGTGCTCGAGAACTATCAAAAACTGATCCATCAATTAATCGGCCAACGTAATGCACTACAACCGTATCGGTTGGTCCAGGTGAACGCCCTGCTCCGGACTCTATGATACGATATTGTAGACCGCTTTTTGTAGCTACCACATCTGAACGCCTACCATAATCCGTGCGATAGTCTTGACCACGCATTCGTCCTGATTCTGCCATAGCATTTTGTTTTTCCATTGCTTGCAACTGATAAACACTTAATGACTCTTTCATTTCATCATCGGTCATCAGCGGTGACCGATTAAGAAAAGCATCATCGATCGCTTTCATAAAAGTATCAACATCGATATCTATCTTTTCACGAACTACTTGTTCTGCTAGCTGATTACCGATCTGGTAACCGATTGTATAGCTAAATTTTTGCTTATCTGTTTCGATCATTGCTTGATTATCAGCGATAGTCAAACCTGATAAAAAAAGAAAAAAGGATCCAAATACTTTTGCAATACAGCTTTTCATAATCTAACCTCGAACACTTTTCTTATAATGGTTAAACAAAGTATATAACACTTGAATTTTACCCGACTGATTTTATGTAATTCATTAGATTCATTGAAAGTAAGAACATTTCGCCTTCTATTTTCGTAAAATTATCTATTAGAGAGACCTAATCGTTTCCAAATAAGGTTGTACACATATATTAGGGAGAAAGTATACTGTGTATTCTAAAAATACGCTTTATAATGAACCTCGTAACCCCAAATGACAATTGATAAAAAACTGTTAGAAATTCTACGGTGCCCCGTCACTAAACAACAAGTCTTTCCCCTGTCACTAGAACAGCTGGATATATTGAACAACGAAATTATATCTGGCAATATTTTCCAAGCTGATGGAAATGCAGTGATAGAAAAAATACAGCATGCATTGATAACAGAAAACAAAAGTCGTATTTATCGTATTGATAAAAATATACCGATTATGCTTGAAGACGAAAGTATTCTGGCTAGGCAGATTAAAGGATTCGATAAATCTATCTGATAGAGTCAGAAAATAACCTGACATCTCAATCGTTGATAATTCTCTATGGTTTGCTTTTTTTCTGATAATATTCCATAAGAATTTCTGCTACCTCTGGTCTACAAAATTCAATAGGAAGAGGCTTTCCAATTTCCAAAAGTTGACGAACACGAGTTCCCGATAAAAGAGTGAAATCCTCTGGCTTGTGATTACGTGCATCTCGCATCATTACAACACGGCGTAGTTTTTTGGAATAAGCAGTGTGATCAGCACGAAAAATTTGAATCTGCAATGCCTGTTTAGAAACTTCTTCATCAAAAACACTTTGCGCATCGAAAGGTGCATAATAATCACCAACTCCTGCATGATCACGTCCAACAATTAGGTGTGTGCAGCCCGCATTTTGTCTAAAAATAGCATGGAGAAGAGCCTCTCTTGGCCCAGCATAAAGCATATCAAAACCATAACCAGATAACTTTACACTATTTGGTGGAAAATAACGTGCAATCATCATCTGAATTGCGGTAATTCGAATTTCTGCTGGGATATCTCCTCTTTTAAGTCGGCCTAACAAAGTATGAATCAGAATCCCATCTGCCCCCAATTCTTCTTTTGCAATTTTACAGAGTTCTTCGTGATGCCTATACATGGGGTTTCGGGTCTGGAATGCTACTACGGTAGTCCATCCTCGAACAAAAATATCATTACGTATCTCTTGTGCAGTTTCAAATATTCCTGGAAATGCCTTTGTGAAATAACTAAAATTAATAACACGCAAAGGCCCTGAAACTAACGTTCTACCTAACTCGAGAAATGTTGCTACGCCTGGATGCTTCGAATCAGTTGTACCAAAAACATTTTCTAAGATTATATCAATTTCATGGTTAGACAAATGCTCGACTGATTCTACATCTTGTATAGCAATAACTGGATTACCTCGAATGCCAGGGTCACGTAATGCCAAAGACGTGCCTACTTTTATTGGTTTTTCCTTATTAGTGAGATTTATAATTGGAATAGGCCAAAATAATCCCGATCTAGTAAATAAATTTAAAGAAACTGACAAAGCATCAGATTTATTCATAAATCCATTCAATGGCGTGAAATAACCGCTACCCAACATAACAATATTGGCAACTGCGGAAGGACTAATAATTAGATTGTCTAGATTCGCAGCATTTTCTTCTGTAGCTAGTCGATCATCGTCGTCATCTATAAATAAGCTATTAAGCTTGTCAGCACTATAAGGGGGAATCATTTGTTGGGATCAAGAATCGACTAAAGCCTCTCATTTATGCTAGCCCGATGTTCGACGACTTACGACGGCAGATGCAAGTTTACCTAAAAGGTCCGAGCTTTTGTCCCAACCCAAACAAGCATCAGTGACACTTTGACCATAGGTAAGTGGTTGGTCAGGAACAATATCCTGGCGACCTTCAATCAAATGACTTTCGATCATCACACCAATAATGTGGCTATTCCCGCGACGTATTTGATCAGACACGTCATCACAAACTTCAATCTGCCGCGTTGCATCTTTGCGACTATTTGCATGACTAAAATCGATCATAATTTTTGACAACACATGAGAATTCATAAGACGTTGATACGCATCTTGAACACTTTCCGCATCAAAGTTAGGTTCAACTCCGCCCCGCAGAATTAGATGACAATCATTATTACCGCTCGTTGAGAAAATTGCCGAATTACCTGCTTTAGTTAGCGTCAAAAAGTTATGGGGATGATTAGCTGAAGCAATAGCATCAACTGCTATCCGAAGATTACCATCCGTTCCATTTTTGAAACCAACAGGCATTGACAATCCTGAAGCCATTTCTCTATGTAACTGACTTTCAGTTGTTCTGGCGCCAATCGCACCCCAGCTAATCAGATCTGCTAGGTATTGTGGTGTCATTAAATCTAGATACTCTGTTCCAGCAGGCATGCCCATGTTATTTAAATCAAGTAACAACTTTCGGGCAGTCTGTAATCCCGACGCTATATCAAAAGTTCCATCAAGACTTGGGTCATTTATTAAACCTTTCCATCCTATTGTCGTTCGCGGTTTTTCAAAATATACCCGCATTACTACAAGAAGATCTGTCACATATTTCTGCCTCATGGTTAATAGTCGCTCAGCGTACTCGATCGCGGCTTTCGGATCATGAATTGAGCATGGCCCAATTACTACAAGTAACCGATCATCTTTGCCATGCAAAATATTGTGAATTTCCTGCCTCGTCATAAAAGTTAGATTTGCAGCATTAGTGGTGGCAGGATACATATCACAAATTGATTTTGGGTTAGGTACCTCCCGTATTCCGGTAATTCTAAGATCATCTATTTGGCGTTGATCCACCATTCGAAAGTCCTTATATGAAAATTTGTTAATCGACCCAACGTTATTGCAAAACATGGCCGCCGAAGTATAACCGACAAATGGTTCAGTAAATTCTTTGTTTAGTTGGGATTCCTAGTAAAGTTCTACTGACTACACTGGAGATTGAATCTTTCTAGCCAGATATGCTGTGCCAATTCTTCAATCAATGGAGTCTAGCGGAACAGAGCTGTCCGACAAATGCCACGTTTCGTACATCAGCCGTTGTATACTCCCCCACTGATACTCTATCGTCTTATACTTATCGCTAATAATCAACAAAAACAAGGGTGCTGATTCCTTAAACCACTGAAAACTTACCCCATAAACAACCGATACCATGAAACAAGAATGAAATCAATAAAAAACGTAATCGAAAGAAACAGTCGCTTGGCTAAATATAAACATAAGTAATTGATTTTCCTATATGAAAACCTTAAAAAATTCAAATCCCCGTAGTTTTATTCATCAGATTATCGAGCACAATCACAAATCTGAAAGCCAAAAAAACCTGATTGTCACTCGCTTTCCGCCCGAACCTAATGGGTACCTGCACATTGGTCATGCGAAATCGATATGTCTTAATTTCGGCATCGCCAAAGAATTTAATGGTAAATGTTTCTTGAGATTCGATGATACAAATCCTGATAAAGAGAATGCAGAATATGTTCATGCGATAAAAAACGATGTTGAGTGGCTAGGATTCAATTTTTCTGATCATTTAACATATGCCTCAGACTACTTCGAACAACTATATCAATGGGCTTTGGATTTGATCCAAGATAACAATGCCTATGTGTGCAGTCTTAGCGGAGAACAAATTAGAGAAACTAGGGGCACTCTAAAAAAAGTTGGCATTGAAAGTCCGTATCGAAATCGTAGTATTGAAGAAAATATTGAACTGTTCCATCGTATGCGCGCTGGAGATTTTGATGATGGCATGCATGTATTAAGGGCAAAAATTGACATGTCTTCACCTAACATCAATCTTAGAGATCCAACACTGTATCGAATTCGACACCAACACCATCAAAACACGGGTAACTCATGGTGTATTTATCCGATGTATGACTTTACCCATCCATTATCTGATGCTATTGAAGGAGTCACGCATTCTCTTTGTACACTTGAATTTGAAGATCACCGGCCCTTATATGATTGGATACTCCAAAACGTAAATGTGCCCTGCCAACCGCGTCAAATTGAGTTTTCTCGATTATCGCTTGACTACACCATTATGAGTAAGAGGCATCTAACTAACCTCGTTCAAAGTGGATATGTCAACGGCTGGGACGACCCAAGAATGCCAACCCTATCGGGAATGCGTCGCCGAGGTTATAGCGCCTCTAGTATCCGCAATTTCTGCGAGCGTATTGGCGTTACTAAAAAAAACCAACATATCGAACTCAGCGCATTAGAGACCTGCGTTCGAGACGACTTGGAGACAAATGCGCCAAGAAAGTTTGGCGTATTAAACCCAATTAAACTAATTATAGAAAATTACCCGGAAAGCCGATCGGAATCATTTGAGGTCCCCAATCATCCAAACAATCCGAGTATGGGGACAAGAACTATAACTTTCTCTCGAGAAATCTGGATTGACTCTGATGATTTTTTAGAAGATCCGCCAAAAAATTTCTTTAGACTTGCACCTGGACGTGAAGTACGACTTCGTTACGCTTACTATGTTACGTGTACTAATTTTATAAAAGATCCAGAAGGCCACATTAACGAGATTTACTGTCAATATGATCCTGATAGTCATGGCGGCGGAACTAAAGATGGACGAAAAGTAAAAGGTACTCTGCATTGGGTCTCTTGCAA
>CAYFJI010000027.1:0-21876 GCA_964343365.1 uncultured Acidiferrobacteraceae bacterium | reverse complement strand
GACTCCAAATGGCATTCGAGCCTATGAAAGCATAATTGCTGAAGAAGATTCGCCAGTAGTACGGCATCTGAAAAATGCAGGTGCGATTATTGTAGGTCGAACTAATACACCAGAATTTTCAATGCGATTGACGACAGACAATCCACTCCATGGACGCACCATTAATCCGTGGGATCAAGATGTTTCTCCTGGTGGATCATCAGGCGGAGCTGGCGTTGCTGCGGCCATGGGGTTTGGGCCTATTCATCATGGTAATGACATAGGAGGGTCTTTGCGGTTTCCAGCCTCTTTTTGTGGTGTTACTACGATTAAACCAACTTTTGGAAGAACGCCCAATTATGTGGGCTCGGCAAGCACTCCTGAACGTGGAATGTTGAGTCAGTTGATGGCCTCCCAAGGAGTAATTTGTCGAGAGGTATCCGATGTCCGACTTGCTACAAAGATAATGTCTGGTCGAGATAATCGAGACCCTCTTTGGATGCCTGTTACTTTTGATTCTTGGCCAAATGAGAACCCTATAAGGGTAGCCATGACTCATGAATCTTATAACTATGAATTACATCCGCAGATTGTGGAAGGACTTGATAGAGTGGCAGGCTATCTTAGTGATGCGGGTTATTGTGTGTTGGAGACTGAAACTCCATCGATCTATTATGCTTCGCAATGTTGGTTTGAACTCCTTGGTTCTGAAATTAGAGAATTCATGGCGCCTTTGGCGGCCGAAAAAGGCAGTCCCGTTATTCAAAAGATTCTTGAATGGTATCTAAAGATTGTTGAGGTTGCTGATGCTGACGCCTATCGAATTGGAATAAAAGAACGTACAGGGGAAACACGTCGTTGGAATATATTTCTTGATCAGTATCCTTTGGTATTAACACCTTATTTCATGCAGTCAGCACCAAAGTGGGATTGTGATATCCAATCATTAGAGCAATATAAGGATATTTGTCGCGCATCTATTTATAGCACCAGCGTGAACTTTCTGGGGTTACCCGCAGGTGTGTTTCCGGTCGGGTTTGTTGATGGATTGCCGATGGGTCTGCAGTTAATAGGGCGTCGATATCGAGAGGATTTAGTGTTGGATGCGATGGAAGTTATTGAAAAGCGCGTGGGAGTATTAAGCGAGGAACTTTGGTAGAATTATGTATAGTGGCCGAGTGGTGGAATTGGTAGACACGTTTGACTCAAAATCAAATGCCTTTTTGGCGTGGGGGTTCAAGTCCCTCCTCGGCTACCAAGTTCCTTGGTTTCCGGGGAAGTAGCGCATGAAAATCCAAAATCTTGACCAAATTGTCGAAAATGGCTTATGCGCGGGATGTGGCATATGTGAGAGTATAGCTGGCCAAAACACGGTTGAGATGACTCTTACGTCTGATCAAAGATTACGACCAAAGACGAAGACCTCAATAATAAGCGAGCATTTCCAACAAATCCTAAAGGTGTGTCCTGGCATTACTATCACCGGGCCAAAAAAGGGATCATCTGGCTCTTCACATAGGACTAATAAAGTTTTCGGTCCAATTCTTTCTTTATATCGAGGTTGGGCGATGGATGAAAAAATTCGATTCCACGCTGCAGCGGGCGGCGCTTTGACAGCCTTAGGGATTTATTTGCTAGAAAGCAAACAAGTAGATGCAGTTTTGCATGTAGAGGCATCATCGGACTATCCGTTATTGACTAATGCACTTGTGAGCACCTCGTCTCGCCAACTTTATGATGGCGCACAATCTCGCTATGGACCAGCGGCACCGCTTACGCAGGTTAATCAGTTACTTGATGAAGGATATGTGTTTGCAGTCATCGGAAAACCATGTGATATAGCTGCTATAAAAAATTTGGCAACGGTAGATGAACGGGTAAAAGATCAAATTCCATATACATTAACAATATTTTGTGGGGGCGTGCCAAGTTTAAAAATGCCAACGGATATGGCCAGTCATTTTGGAGTTAAAGTTCCTGATCTACGTCGATTTCGTTTTCGCGGTGAGGGGTGGCCTGGAATGACACATATAGAAACTAAAGATGGAAGATCATTCAATCTCACCTATGATGAGTCTTACCTTAATCAGGAAGCATCATGGACTTACGATTCGCAATTTCGATGTAAAATATGCCCCGACGCGATTGGTGAATTAGCAGATGTAGCTTGTCCAGATGGTTGGGTAATTGAGAATGGCCAACCAATCCATAAAGAGGCCCCCGGTGCGAATATTTTTGTTGCACGCACACAAAAGGGTGAAAAGCTATTGCGTGATGCGGAATTAGCTGGCGTTGTTGTTTTAAAACCCTTCACTGAAACCGAACTCGGGGTTATGCATGGTGATCATATTCCTCGAAAAATTCTCTGGCCCGCGCGTATCCTGGGCTTAAAGTTGTCTGGCAAGCCAGCAATTAAAGTCAAGGGATATCGGAAATGGAAAGCCATTATTATGAGCGGACCAGTACTTTTTTTTGAGAATTTGAGCGGAACCTTTCGCCGTGCTCGCGAACAGAAGAGAGTGGAGCCTGGTTTCAGTCGTAGCGAGCTTTAAGAGTAGGTGATAATAGCCTGGAGTAATTTTTTTCATGAAACGCACACTTTTTGATTACACTATAGAGCCAGAGAAAATTGCTCAATTCCCTTTGGCTGCAAGATCATCTTGCCGGCTCCTCAGTTTTAATAAAAAAAACGATATTGAAGACAGGCTTTTCGCTGATTTACCTTTAATATTAAATCAAAACGACCTATTAATTTTGAATAATACAAAAGTGATTAAGGCTCGTTTGATTGGATCCAAAGAAGTGGGTGGCGGAAGAGTAGAAATTTTTATTGAGCGGCTCACTGCTCCTCGTCGGTGTTTGGCTCAGGTTCGTGCGAGCAAAAGTCCAAAAGTGGGCACATATTTGTTAACACAAAAAGGCGCAAGATTTTTAGTAGAAAAACGTCTTGGGGAATTCTATGACCTTTTGTTATTGTCTGATGATGATCTTGAGTTGGTTCTGGAGCGTGAAGGTGATGTACCTCTCCCGCCTTACATAAGAAGAAGAAATGAACTTTCAGATGAATTTGATTATCAAACAATTTACGCTGCTGTGCCGGGGGCTGTAGCTGCACCAACTGCCGGACTCCATTTTGACAATGAATTGTTTGTCGCATTACTTAAAAATAAGATATTGGTCGAATATATAACGTTGCACGTAGGCGCTGGTACTTTTCAGCCAATTAGAACAGAGTATATTGAAGATCATCGAATGCACAGCGAATGGATTCGTGTTGAAGACCGAGTAATCGATTCTATAAGGAAAACAAAGAAGCAAGGCGGCAGAGTTATTGCAGTTGGCACAACTGTTGTTAGAGCACTTGAATCTGCATATCGAAATGGTATGCTTAAATCAATCGAGGGATATACTGACCTATACATAGTTCCTGGTTTTAAATTTAATGTGGTAGATGCGTTGATTACTAATTTTCACCAACCGATGTCCTCATTGTTTGTATTGGTCAGCGCTTTTTCTGGATTGGAAGAAATTAAGAAAATCTATTCCCATGCATTAGTGTCTGGATATCGATTTTTTAGTTATGGAGATGCAATGTTTTTAGAAAATCAAGGTATCTGACTGTGAAATTTGATATCGAAAAAAGTGACGGTTATGCGCGACAAGGAAAATTATTTCTTAGGCGAGGATTAGTTGAGACACCAGCCTTCATGCCAGTAGGAACACAGGCAGTTGTGCGGTCAGCGTCCCCCAAGGAAGTTAGGGACAGTGGTTCCCAGATAGTTCTAGGTAATACATTCCACCTGATGTTGAGGCCAGGGCCTGACCTCATCAGGGCGCATGGGGGCTTGCATAATTTTATGGGTTGGGATAACCCAATATTGACAGATTCTGGTGGATTCCAGGTTTGGAGTTTGGCTACTAATCGAAAAATCGATGAATCGGGGGTTTTATTTAAGTCTCCCATTAGTGGTGAGAAGGTATTTTTGAATCCGGAGAAGTCGATTGAAGTTCAAGTAGATTTAAACTCAGATATTGCTATGGTTTTTGATGAGTGCACCGCTTATCCAATATCGAAAAGAGATGCAGCTATTTCTATGGAACGATCTATTCGATGGGCAAAGCGTTGCAAGATGCATCATAATAATGAAGGACAAGCGCTATTTGGGATTGCGCAAGGAAGTGTTTATCAAGATTTACGGATCCAATCTCTTGTGGCTTTAACAGAAATTGGGTTTGACGGCTATGCTTTGGGCGGGCTCGCTGTGGGAGAAAGTTCTGATGAGATGTATGAGATTCTTGATTCAGTTACTCCCTCAATGCCTTGGAACCAGCCGCGTTATTTGATGGGTGTCGGGAAACCTGAAAACATTGTACGAGCTGTCAAGAATGGAATAGATATGTTTGATTGCGTTATACCCACGCGAAACGCGCGAAATGGATGGCTCTACACTAGCACCGGGGTTGTTAAGATCAGGAATGCTGAAAATAGGACTAATCTCGAGCCGATCGACCGAGAATGTTCTTGCCCAGCATGCTTGAAGTATAGTCGTTCCTATATTCGTCATTTGCTAACCATAGGCGAAACCTTTGGGCTTAGGCTGTGTACTTTGCATAACCTCTATTTTTTTCAGCGACTCATGAGCGAGATTAGGTTTGCCATCGCATCTGGTGATTATGACCTGTTTGTAAAGCAATTCTTTGAGAAGCGGGGCGACGAAACATAATTTGTGGCATAATTCCAACGATTTTCAAATTATTACTGGATTTTCTATGACAAATTTTCTAATTTCTGATGCCTGGGCGCAAACTGGTGAGGCTGGCGGTAGTAGTTTGTTTAGCTTACTTCCTCTGGTATTAATTTTTGTTTTGTTCTATTTTCTTTTAATTCGACCACAACAGAGACGTGCAAAACAGCACAAGGCAATGGTGGCAGCTCTTAAAGTTGGAGATGAGGTAGCTAGTAACGGAGGGCTGTTAGGCAAGGTAACGAATGTAGACGATAATTTCGTGACTATGGAAATTGCTGAAGGTGTAAATGTGCGAGTTCAAAGGCATGCAGTAGCTCAGATGATGCCTCCCAAGGGGACATCGAAACCGTCTCAATAAATATGTTAAATCACTATTCATGGTGGAAGTGGGCGATTATTGTTTTAGTTGTCATCCCTGGATTTTTTTATGCAGTTCCGAACCTTTTTGGTGACGATCCAGGGATTCAGATCCGAGGTGCGCGAGGGTTGACGATTGAAGCTTCAGAATTTGATCAAGTGTTAAATTCTTTGACAAAAGAAGGATTGAGCCCAAAGGCGGTAATTTTTGAGGGAAATGATCTTAAACTTCGTTTTTCAGATCCTGAGACGCAGCTTAAAGCCCGTGATCTCCTACAACGAGAATTAGGTAATCGTTACACCATCGCTCTGACACTTATGCCAGCGGCGCCGGATTGGATGATTTCATCTGGTGCTAAACCAATGCATTTGGGTTTAGATTTAAGAGGCGGAGTTCATTTGTTAATGGAAGTTGATATGGATAGCGTGATGCGTAGAGCGGAAGAACGATATCTTTCTGATATAAGAATGATTTTGCGAGAGGAAAAAATCCGATATGATGGGATACGTCGCGTATCAGAAGGAAGTATCGAAGTACAACTTCGAGAAGTAGGTACAGGTGCAAGCGCTAAGAAGGCAATAAAAAAACAATTGCCCGGATTGGATGTAAATGAAATAGTTAGAGGAGATACCGAATGGTTGGTTGTAACGCTCATTGATTCAGAACGGCGTGCCCTTGGGGAGTTCGCAATTCAGCAAAATATGACTGCGTTGCGTAACCGAATTGACGAGCTCGGGGTTGATGAGCCGGTAGTGCAACGGCAGGGTGACGAACGAATCGTTGTTCAACTGCCAGGAGTGCAAGATACAGCGCGAGCTAAAAGAATTCTAGGTCAAACAGCTACGCTCGAGACAATGTTGGTCGATGAAGAGCATAGTCTTGATGCGGCTATTGCAGGAAAAGTGCCTCCTGGTTCCAAATTGTATCGACACCGGAATGGTGGACGGATTTTACTGGAAAAAAGAGTACTTTATTCTGGTGACAATATCGTTGATGCTGCTGCAAGTATTGACCCTCAGAGTGGAGGAGCGATTGTTAGTATCTCACTAGATGCTGTTGGTGCGCGAATCAATCAACGTGTCACAGGCGATAATGTTGGTAATCGTATGGCAGTTGTATACGTTGAAATTCGGTCGCAAGTTAAAACCGATAGCAGCGGAAATCCTATTTTGGATTCCGATGGAAAAGTTGTTAAATCGAGGGAGCGTATCGAAGAAGTGATTACTGCTCCAGTCATACGAGATCAGCTTGGCGCGCGTTTCCAAATTGAGGGACTAGATAGTGTAATGGAGGCGCAAGATCTCGCTCTTCTTTTGCGAGCAGGCTCGTTGGCGGCGCCGGTAGAAATCATTGAAGAACGAACAGTTGGCCCTAGTTTGGGAAAAGCTAATATTGATCAAGGGGTTCGCTCGGTTCTTATCGGATTCTTATTGGTATTGGTGTTTATGGGCCTGTACTATCGGGTTTTCGGTGCACTAGCAAACATCGCACTTGCGTTGAATTTAATTTTGATGGTAGCGGTTTTGTCTATTTGGCAAGCCACATTGACGCTTCCTGGAATCGCTGGGATCGTCCTGACCGTCGGAATGGCGGTTGATGCGAACGTATTAATTTTTGAGCGGATCAGGGAGGAACTTCGAAACGGAAACTCACCCCAAGCCAGCATACATTCAGGATACGAAAAAGCATTTTTAACAATTCTGGATGCCAACGTGACTACCTTAATTGCCGCTATTGTTTTATTAACTTTTGGTACTGGCCCCATTAAAGGATTTGCCGTAACGTTAAGTATAGGGATCGTAACTTCCCTATTTACCGCTATTTTCTTCACCCGAGGACTAGTGAATTTAACTTACGGTCGACGCAAAGTTAGGGAGCTCAAAATCTAATGGAATTCCTTAAACGCGACACTAAGATAGATTTTCTTGGAAAGCGACGACTCGCCACAATTATTTCCGCAATTATCATTGTTGCCAGTATTGGATCAATAGCTATTAAAGGGCTTAATTTTGGGATTGATTTTACTGGCGGCACTTTGGTAGAAGTGTCATATCAACAAACGGTAGAAGTATCGAGTGTTAGGGGCCAACTGCAAGACGCTGGTTTTAGTGATGCCCAAGTTCAATATTTTGGCACAGCGAAAGACATATTAATCCGGATTCCAGTGCGTTCTGTTCAGAATAGCGTTTCGATTAGTAGCGATGTAATGGAAACTTTAAGATCCCCATTTTCGGAAAAGATCGTAGAGGACTCAAGGAGGGCAGTACAGCGATGTATTTCGAGTAACGAGATTCAAGATTGCAAAGTGCAGATGAGGCGTGTTGAATTTGTTGGTCCACAGGTAGGAGATGAGTTGACTGAACAGGGTGGTTTAGCAATGATTTATGCTTTGATCGGAATTTTGATTTATGTTGCATGGCGTTTTGAATGGCGTTTTTCACTTGGAGCAGTTGCTGCACTTGTGCATGATATTCTTATAACAGTCGGAGTTTTTTCTATTCTTGGGCTAGATTTTTCTCTTCCTGTGTTAGCAGCTTTGTTGGCAGTTATTGGTTATTCCCTTAATGATACTATTGTGGTATTTGACAGAATTCGAGAAAATTTTAGAAAGATGCGTACCAGTGAATCGATAGAAGTCATGAATCGGTCAATCAATCAGATATTACCTAGAACGATCCTGACATCATTGACAACTTTATTAGTTGTTGTAACTTTGCTGGTGTTAGGTGGCGAAGTGATCAAAGGTTTTGCTATCGCACTGCTTATTGGCATATTGGTTGGTACTTATTCGTCAATTTTTGTCGCTAGTCCCGTAGTTCTTGGGTTAGGAATTTCGAGAGAAAATATGATCCAAGTTAAAAAGGAAGATCCAATGCCAGAGCAAGATCTTTAACATGAAGGTGTTAGTATACTGTTTTGTGCGTGGAGCCGAAAAATTAATAGGTGGGTAGAATTTTACATAACATACGTTAATCAGCCTTATGCGTTGCCCTAGTTGCTATTCAGAAGAAACTCGGGTTGTGGATTCTCGACTTGGCGACAATGGAGATTCTGTTCGCCGCCGGCGTGAATGTCGTGATTGTCGTCATCGATTCACAACATTTGAGCGTGTCTTTTTAGATCAACCAAGAGTTCTAAAAAGTGATGGCCGAAGAGAAGCATGGAATAGTGAAAAGTTGCGACGTGGGATACTTCGGGCATTGGAGAAAAGATCTGTAGGGTTGGATCAGTTAGAGGGTTTAGTCAGCAATATAACAAAGACAATTAGACTTGCAGGCGAGAGAGAAGTTACTTCTAAACAAATCGGAAAGGAAGTTATGGAGGGTCTTCGTAATTTAGACGAAGTTGCGTACATCAGATACGCATCAGTCTATTTAAGTTTTCAAGATGTGGCAGAGTTTAGTAAAGAAGTGGAGCGATTTCAGTTGATACAGAATAGAGAAGGAGACTCACAACAGTTATCACTTCTTAATTTTATACGTCGCACACGTACCACAAAAAAATGAAAAATCAGGAATCTCTAGATGCGAGAATGATAAAAAGAGCTCTTGATTTAGCGGAACGAGGAGCGTATACCACAAAACCAAATCCTAAGGTGGGCGCCGTTATTTGTCATGGGGAGGATATCGTTGCTGAAGGTTGGCATAGACAAGCAGGTCAACCACATGCAGAAATTAATGCATTAAAAATGGCTGGCCATAGAGCACAAGGCGCTACGCTATATATAAATCTAGAGCCATGCATTCACGTGGGCAGAACTGGGCCTTGTGTTCCAGCGCTAATAGATTCCGGCATTCAACGTGTTGTGATTGCAATGGAGGACCCTAATCCATATGTTGCTGGAAAGGGTATAGCAGCACTGAGAGAAGCGGGTATTCAATTAACTATCGGTATTGGCTATGATCAGGCAAAAAAAATAAATGAAGGTTTTGTTAAGCGGATGCTTACAGGTATTCCTTTGGTAAGGTTAAAAATGGCAGCAACTATTGATGGCCGGACCGCAGCTCCGGATGGAAGTAGTAAATGGATCTCATCTTTTGAATCTCGAGCTGATGTTCATCATTGGAGGGCCATTAGTTCTGCTATAGTTGTGGGAATAGGGACAATTCTTGCTGATGACCCACGGTTGAATGCCCGAATAGATGAAGAGGTTGTTCAACCGATTCGCGTCGTTCTTGATAGTAATACACGAATCAAACCTAATGCATCCTTATTCTCAGAAAAAGGAGAGATATTGTTGGTAAATAATTCAGTTAAACAGCTTGACCAGAATACTTTTGGGAGTCAGACAGAAACAATATGCCTTCCTGATGGAAATAATCAAGTAGATCTTGAGTCCATTGTAAGAGAATTAGGAGCAAGGGGATGTAATGATATTTTGATAGAAGCTGGCGCAACATTGGCAGGCAATTTTGCCAATACTAATTTAGTAGACGAGTATTTAATCTATCTTTCACCAGATATTTTGGGAAGCAAATCTGCAGGAATGTTCTGTTTGCCGAATATTAATCAGTTAACTGATAGAATTCAATTAAGTATTGAAGATATCACCTATTTTGGTCGAGATATCCGTCTTCGTCTCAGGCCGGAAAGTATACTATAGCGATATGTTTACAGGTATCGTAGAGACTGTTGGTAAACTGAGTAATTGTGTTCCACAAGGCGGTGATTTATTAATTTCAGTAAAAATTGAGAAGCCCATTAACGATACAAAGATTGGTGATAGCATATCAGTTAATGGCGCATGTCTGACTGTTGTAAGCATTGAAGGCAATGTTTTTTCCTTTGATGTTTCTGCAGAAACATTAAGTTGTACTCGATTCAGAACATTAAGCAAAGGTGACATGGTGAATATAGAATCTGCTATGCGTGGATCCGAGAAAATCGGAGGACACCTTGTTACTGGACATATTGATACACTAGGTAAAGTTGTGGACAGCATAAATATTGATGGGTCTTTGAGAAAGACTTTCCGTTGCCACAATAATTTTTCCGGTTTGGTAGCAAAAAAAGGATCCATTTGTCTAGATGGAGTTAGTTTGACCGTCAATGAAGTTAGTGATGGAGCTAACTCTTTTGACTTTGAAGTAAATTTGATTCCACACACTCTAAAATGTACAACTTTGGGTAACCTTACTATTGGCGATCATGCTCATGTCGAATTCGATCAAATTGCTCGTTACATTTATCGCTTAATGCAGTTGAACGAAAAGTGACGTACGATTCAAAAGTTAGTTCTATCGAACAAATTTTAGATGACTATAAGTCTGGAAAAATGGTTATTTTGGTTGACGATGAAGAGCGTGAAAATGAAGGGGATCTTGTAATTGCGGCTAGTTGTGTCACCTCGGACGCTATTAATTTTATGGCATCAAAAGGTCGTGGATTGATTTGTCTAACTTTAACCGAGGAGCGATGTATTCAGTTACGACTACCGCTGATGGTAAGTCATAATAACGCCAAATATTCCACTAATTTTACTGTTTCTATCGATGCAGCCGAGGATATTAGCACTGGCATTTCGGCACAAGACCGCGCAATTACAATTAAAAAAGCTATTGCGACGGATGCCACTCAAAATGATATTGTAACGCCAGGGCATGTTTTCCCACTCATGGCTCAACCAGGTGGAGTACTTACTCGCGCTGGGCATACCGAAGCAGGAGTTGATTTAGCAACTATTTCGGGTCTTGAGCCCGCGAGTGTGATATGCGAAATATTGAACGACGATGGTTCGATGGCTCGTTTGCCAGACTTAATCCGTTTTGGAAAAATTCATGATATCCGTATTGGCACAATCGCAGATTTAATTAAATATCGATTAAGTGTCCAACCTACTGTCGTAAGAGTCGATGAAAGCGTAATAAATATTCGACAGGGTAAATTCCGTGTTTTTATTTACGAAGATATAGAGCTAAAGAAAATTCATATGGCGTTGGTTTATGGGAACATTAAATCAATTGAATCAACGCTTGTGCGTGTACATAGCCATAGAGGCGTCTATGATGCACTGTCTGGTGCGAGAGGAACGGAATCATGGAGCGTCGATTCCGCGTTGGCTCGTATTGTAAAAGAAGGAGCTGGAGTTGTTGTCTTATTGGAGTATTCGGATAATTTAAATACCTTAAAACGCAGACTTCATGATGAAATAGAGCAAGATGATCAAAACGGTGGGCTGCGCATGATTGGCGCAGGTAGCCAGATTCTTTCTGATCTACAGATCCAAAAAGTTCGAGTTTTAGGCACGCCTAAAAAGACACATGCATTGTCTGGATTCGGCATTGAAGTTCTTCAATACATTGATAATTCGAGATAGCCACAACAGTGCCAAGTAGTAGCAGACATATGGCACGAAGGGGAGCTCTCCAAGCATTGTATAGGTGGGAGTTAACTGGCGAATTTATCGATGGCGCAGACGATAGTTTCATTGATGATTGGGGCTTAAAAGGCGTAGATAAGGAATATTTCAATGAGTTGGTGCATGGAGTCCCAAAATCGGTTAGCAAGCTTGATGCTCTGTTAGAACAATGCATGGACAGAGGTATGTCAACAGTTGATCATATTGAGCGTACAATTTTGCGATTAGCAGTGTATGAATTACGATTTTGCCCGAACGTACCAACCAGTGTCGTCTTAGATGAAGCATTACGTTTATCTCATGCTTTTGGCGCTGAGGAAGGATATAGATTTATAAATGGAGTCTTAGATCGATGCCTTTTGTTGTGTAGATAAAAAAGAATCAAATTAGTACAGATAAGTATCAAGCTTTCTTGCATGTCAAATAAAAAACTAGGCTTAGATGGTTGTTGAACAGAATGAATGAGTTTGAGTTAATTGAAAAATATTTCTTGAGACCTAATAAATCCGATAATGTTAGCGTTGGTATCGGTGATGACGCTGCTGTTTTATCAGTTGAAAAAGACAAAGAGCTAGTTGTTGCTACAGACACTTTGGTAGAGGGAATTCATTTTTCGAAAGAGCAGGCCGCTTCATCTTTGGGACATAAAACCCTTGCGGTGAATTTGAGTGACTTAGCAGCTATGAGCGCCAAACCCAGCTGGGTAACACTAAATCTAGTTTTACCCCCAGATCTAAAAGAGCAATGGATCAGCGAATTCGCAAGAGGCTTTCTTGAATTAGCTGACCGATTCAGAGTTAATCTCGTAGGCGGCGATACTAGTTGTGGTCCACTGTGTATGACCGCTACTGTTGGTGGTTGGATAACAACAGGTGAAGCCTCTTCTCGGTGCGGTGCGCGTGTAGGAGATGCAATATATGTAAGTGGCACCCTGGGTGATGCTGCACTTGGGTTAGATCTCGCACAACGTGGGGAACTCTCCTTAAATGATAGAAACAATATTTTGTTAAAGAAATTAATGTGGCCCGAACCGCGATTATCATTAGGAATTAAGCTTCGCTCAGTGGCAACATCAATAATTGATATCTCTGACGGCCTTATAGCAGATCTAAGTCATATACTGACTCGAAGTGGCGGACTAGGTGGTGTCATTTATGAGGACAGGATTCCTATTAATATTGCTGCGCTAAAGAGTTATTCGAGGCATGATTGTATTAAATTTGCTTTATCTGGCGGTGATGATTATGAGCTGTGTTTCACTGTGCCGTCTGAAAGAAGAAAATTCTTTGAAACCTTTATCGAAGAAATAGGTATAAATGTAACAGCAATTGGGGTCATAGATTCTAATCCGGGTATTAGGGTGTTTGACCGAAAGCATTGCCGTATTGATATACCAGAAATCGGCTATCTTCATACTTGGTAGTATGTTAGCTATATTTTAATCAAATTTTGCTAGGGATTTGGTTGCTAACTAATGAAAGGTAATAGGCAATGGTATTGGTGGCTTGCTACAGGGTTCGGTGTTGGACTATCTCCTGTCGCTCCAGGGACTATAGGCACGTTAATTGGAGTCCCACTTGTTCTATTTTCGCAATATATCCCCGCCCACATATGGGTCTTGATGGTGATATTTATTTTTTTTGTATCTATTTTTGTAATCAAAAAAGTTAACCATCACTTGACGAAGAAGGATCATCCTTCAATAGTGATTGATGAAGTAGTGGGGTTCGTTTTTGCTATGATGTTTGTGCCCGTTACTTGGCAAAATTTGATAATTGGATTTTGCATTTTTCGTTTTATGGATATTGTGAAATTACCTCCCGCTAATTGGATCGACAGAAAATTTTCAAATAGTTTTGGAATAGTCGGTGATGATATAGTTGCTGGTATATACTCAAACGTTTTATTGCAAATAATATTGCAAATTACTTAGGACTTTTTTGAATTTATCAAAGTAATAAAGTATCAGCGAACTAATTTTTTTTGGTTCATTGATTTACGATATAATCGTAGGATAATCAGAGTTAATTTCGTTGTCTTTTTAATTTACCAGAGGTGAAAAAATATGCCTTCTTTTGATGTGGTTAGTCAGGTTGATTGGCATGAAGTAACTAATGCTATTGATCAAACAAACAGAGAAGTAAGTAACCGATTTGACTTTAAGGGTAGTGATGCCCGAGTAGTCCAAAATAGCGAAAAATTAATTATTCATGGAGATGATGAGTACCGTATTGGGCAAGTCAAAGATATATTGGAGATTCGGCTCACGAAAAGAGGGATAGATATCAGATGTTTGTCTGTCTCTGCGGTGCGTGAAAGTGGCGGGGGAAAAGCTCAACAGGAATTAACAGTGCGCGCTGGTATCGATAGTGTATTAGCAAAAAAACTTGTTCAAATCATTAAAGCTAGCAAGATCAAAGTGCAATCGTCAATTCAGTCAGAGCAAGTGAGAGTATCGGGAAAAAAGAGAGATGATCTTCAGTCGATTATTAAGATAATTGAGAAAGAAGAGCTTGATTTGCCCCTTCAATTTGTCAATTTTCGTGACTGATCTCGATAATTTTATTTGATGCCTAGCGCTCAAGATACTGTCTTTTTTCCTTTACGTCTCGCCATTGGTCAGAGTCGGGGAGGGATTCCTTCATTTCTGTGATTACCGGCCAACTTAGCGATAGCTCTCTGTTTAACTCAAGAAATTCATGTTGATCCTCAGGAAGATCATCCTCGGCTACAATTGCTTCTACGGGACATTCGGGTTCGCAGAGACTGCAATCAATACATTCCTCCGGATCAATCACTAAAAAGTTAGGGCCTTCATGGAAGCAGTCTACCGGACACACTTCCACGCAGTCTGTGAGCTTACATCTAATGCAAGATTCAGTAACAACATAGGTCATTTTCTAAGTTCCCCTGTGTTTAATAATGTTTGCTGGTTACTTATGGTTGTTTGTTATATTCAATTTAAGGCACATATTGTATTTGAAACATATCTAATGCGTAAACAGCATGTTTGAAAAGGTGTTTTTTATAGAACAAAAAAGTTGTATTGTTAATCATCAAAAAATGGCTATAAATTTTTCTCAATTAATGAAATCTCTCATGGATGACTCGTAAAAGATTATTGAAAAGAACAGAATTTGCTGCAACAATGTCACCCGAATTCAGGAAATCTTGGCCTCCCTCAAAATCTGAAACCAAACCGCCAGCTTCCCTAACCAAAATTACGCCAGCCGCTATATCCCAAGGTTGAAGAGATGTTTCCCAGAATCCATCAAAGCGGTTACTTGCGACATGTGCTAAATCAAGATTGGTAGCGCCAGATCTACGAATTCCCGAAGCTTTTGACATTAATGCATGAAATGTTTTTAGCCAGGATTCTGTGCGATCACGTGGGGGAATAGAGAAGCCCGTCGCTAATAGCGCCTTATCCAGGTTTTGGACACGACTGACTCTGATCCGTCTGTTGTTCAACTGCGCTCCTTCGCCACGAGAAGCGGTAAATAGCTCATCTCGGATAGGATCAAATACTACACCATGCTCTATTTGCTTGCTGCTTATAACCGCAATTGAAATTCCAAAATGAGGATGACCATGAAGGAAATTTATTGTTCCGTCTATAGGATCAATTACCCAAGTATAATCATCACCTTCTTGTATGCCGCTTTCTTGTGAGCAAGTGCCATGGGTGGGGTAGGTTTTTTTAATAGTGTCCAAAATTGCAAATTCTGCATCTTGATCAGCTTGAGTTAGAAAGTTAGATCTTCCTTTCGCTACAACTTCTAGTCGGTCAATTTTTTCTCGATGCATTAGAATTACACGTGCCGCTAGTCGTGCAGCAGAAACAGCAATGTTAAGCATAGGATTCATAGGATTTTTCAATGTTTTTTCAAAATAAATCGGAGATGAACAGACAGCTTGAATAATTGTCCGTTCATCATATCTATAAGGTTTAAACTAAGTGTACTTTACTAGGAAAGAATTTGGGAGATTAGATGAGCTTGGATAATATTTCTATTGTGCTGGTGCGCACAAGCCATGCGGGGAATATCGGAGCTGTTGCGAGAGCAATGGCTAATATGGGTTTCTCTGATCTTCGTTTGGTAGAGCCTGTTAATTTTCCAGCATCTGAAGCGACAGCTCGTGCGGTAGGCGCGGCAGCTATCCTAGAATCAGCCGAGGTCTTTGGATCTCTTGATGAGGCGATATCAGACGCTGGCTTAGTCGTAGGCGCAACAGCGAGGCTTCGCAGTGTGTCTTGGCCAACCTTGACTCCTCACGAAGCGATGCAGGAAGTCGCCAAAATGTGCAAAGCTAACAAGATTTCTTTGGTTTTTGGGAAAGAATCATCGGGATTAACAAATGAGGAGCTTGATAGGGCGCAAAGGCATGTGAGAATTCCAGTCGAAGACCAGTATCCTTCGTTAAATTTAGCTGCTGCCGTGTTGATTTTGTGCTATGAGGCGCGTCGCGCTTTAGTTGAGAACGTTACCTCTCCTAATGAAATAATTGATAATCACCCGCCTTTAGCAACTGGACAACAAGTTCAAAGTTTTTTCTCTCATCTCGAATCGGTATTAAAAAATGTTGGCTTTATCCAAAACTCTTCCTCTAAATTATTCCGTAAGATAAAAAGAATTTTTAGCCGGACTCCGCTGCAAGAACAAGAAGTTAATATATTGCGAGGTATTTTGACATCTATTGAAAATAACCAAAATCCCACTATTAATTCAAAAGATTAATAATGATGGAATTTTTAAAGGTCGAATGCCTTTCATCATGTTACAATACTGCTGAATTTACAACCCTTAGTTGCTCCAATTAATAGGTTAAAGCAAATGTCTATTCGATTAACTGAAACCGCTGCAGAGAGAGTCCGCGAACAACTAGCTTCTCGTGGACGAGGCGAGGGTTTACGGTTTGGTGTTACAACAACAGGGTGTTCAGGGTTTGCTTATATTGTTGAATTTGCTGATGGAGTTGGAAGTGATGACAGTGTATATACAAGTCATGGAATTAAGATAGTTGTGGACTCGGAAAGCATTGTGTATTTAGAGGGTACAGAAATAGATTTTCGAGAAGATGGATTGAACGCTAGTTTTCTTTTTGATAATCCAAATGTTGTAGAAAAATGTGGTTGCGGGGAGAGCTTTACTGTTACTTGAAGTTAATGTGAAACGGCAAAAAACGCCGATGAACAAGCTGATTTTCTTTGTTATGGTTTATTTGATTTGGTATGACTACTTTATACAACCCGAAAATGCGGCGAGCAGCAATTACAACACTGGGCTGTAAAATAAATACCTATGAATCTGCTGTAATTTCACAAAGTCTCCAAGACGAAAAATGGACTGTAGTGTCATCCAGAGATGTTGCTGATTTGTATATAATTAATTCATGCACAGTAACGGCAGAGGCTGGGCGCCAGACTCGCCAAGAAATTCGACGAGCTATTAAGAGAAATCCAGAAGCTACCGTGGTGGTAACAGGGTGTTATGCCGAAATGGAGCCTGAGCAATGTTACCAGATACCTGGTGTTGATTTAGTCATTAATAACAGTCACAAGTTATCATTAGTAAAACACATAAATCATTATTCAAAAACAAATGAGTCCGCTAATAGATCGCCTAATGAGAAATTTTTAACTAGCTTCCCTAGCAGGACACGCGCATTCATTCAAATCCAACAAGGGTGTGATCAAAGTTGTACGTATTGTGTGATTCATAAAGCCAGAGGCCCTAGTCAATCCTTCTCGCAAGGGAAAATTAAACAACAAGTTGAGACCTTATTAGAAGAGGGATACAAAGAAATTGTAATTTGCGGGATAGATCTGGGATCCTGGGGATATGATTTTAAGAAAAATGAAACGCCCGATAGACATATTTTCTTACGTCTTTTGGAAGATCTTTCTGATTATGATATGGATTATCGGATTAGACTAAGCTCTATTGATCCAGCTCATCTTGATGATGATTTGATAGACTTAATCGCATCTAGCAATAAAATATGCCCACATCTGCATGTATCTATGCAGAGTGCAAATTCGTTAATCCTTAAAAGGATGAAACGAAGATATGATGCTGAGGAATTGTATAAATGCGTTCTAATGGCTCATAAAAAAATAAATAATTTGGTGTTGAGCGCTGATCTAATGGTTGGGTTTCCCACGGAAACTGAGGAGCATTTTCAAGATACATTGAATGCAGTTGACGATCTTATGATTTCCTACCCTCATGTATTTCCTTATTCTGAGCGTAAAGGCACTCCTGCTGCAAAGATACCAAGCCAAGTTCCCAAAAATATACGTAAAGAAAGAAGTGAACGAGTCAGGAATGCTGGATATAAGTCTTTGAAAAGAGTTTTAGATCAACACCTCGGTAGTGCCGGAAGAATACTAATAGAGGCAGGGAGGCTAGATGGTGGAAAGAAACAGCATGGCAGATTAGATAATTATTTGCCTGTATATCTATTGGGTTCTACACCTAAAATTGGCAAATTTATTGATGTTGAAATAAAAAGCCAAGAAAAAAATGTTTTAATTGCGAGAAGAAGGTGTCAGGCATAATACTGATGTTAGTAAAATTCGAATTTAATATCGCTTATGGGCTTCCTAGTGATGACCTAAAGCTATTTTAAGACTATTGAGTAGACTATTCTTAGGAGTCCAATTTATGGATGCAGAAAAAACGCTTTCAATTATTAAGCCTGACGCGGTAGATAAAAATGTGATTGGCGAGATCCTAACT
Organism: uncultured Acidiferrobacteraceae bacterium; assembly: GCA_964343365.1. Lineage (GTDB taxonomy): Bacteria > Pseudomonadota > Gammaproteobacteria > Arenicellales > UBA868 > CAJXWH01. Next base: position 3,690 of record CAYFJI010000027.1, on the reverse strand, counting down.
CGTTTTGAAAAATCGGGATTAAATATAGTTGCTGCGAAGATGATTTGGTTGTCGACAAGAGATGCGCAAAAGTTTTACGAGGTGCATAAGACTAAACCATTTTATAGTGAACTCGTAAATTATATGATCTCGGGTCCAGTACTTGTTCAAGTTCTTGAGGGAGTTAATGCAATAGATAAAAATAGAAAAATAATGGGCGCAACTAATCCAGCAGATGCTTCATCAGGAACTATCCGCGCAGATTTTGCTGAATCTATACAGGCTAATGCAGTACACGGTTCTGATAGCCCTGAGACTGCCGCCAAAGAAATTGCATTTTTTTTCTCCAGTAGTGAAATCTATTCTAGAAATCAATAATGATTTAAAGTGGAGAATAAAGTTAATTTCTTTGATTACGATCGGGTTTCGCTAGAAGCATTCTTTTCTTCACTGGAGGAGCCATCATATCGTGCTCGCCAGGTATTTCAGTGGATACATAGACGTAAAGTCATAAAACCTTACGATATGACAGATCTTAGCATTGAACTCAGGCAACGCTTAAGTTCTCTGGGGTCTTTTGATTTACCAAAGGTCATCAAAGAAAAAAGATCTAAAGACGGAACGATAAAATGGTTGACGACTTTGTCAGATGGCAATGTTATAGAAACAGTTTTAATTCCAGAAGCTAAAAGAAATACTTTGTGTATTTCCTCCCAGGCTGGCTGCGCATTAAGATGCGCGTTTTGCGCTACTGGACGTCAAGGATTGTCTAGAAACCTCTCTACGTCGGAAATTATTGGTCAACTATGGACTGCAGAGGACATTACAAGCAATCATCGGAAAGAGCAATTTAAATTATCTAATGTTGTCATGATGGGAATGGGAGAACCTTTGCAGAATTACTCCAATGTTGTTTCAGCGATAAAAATCATGTTAGATGATTGTGCATATGGATTGTCAAGAAGACGTGTGACGCTGAGCACAGCTGGTGTTGTGCCAGGTATAAACCAGCTGGGGAGTGATTGCCCTGTTAGTCTCGCAGTTTCTTTGCACGCCGCTGATGATAATTTAAGAAACAAACTAGTTCCATTGAACAAAAAATATCCTATAGCAGTTTTGCTAGATGCTTGTCGTCGTTATTCGAGGAATAATCTCAACAACTCAATCACTTTTGAATATATACTTTTAAAAGACGTGAATGACTCCAAGAAAGATGCAATAAAACTTGCGTCTTTATTATCTGACTTACCGTCAAAAGTTAACTTGATTCCCTATAACCACGTTGAGGGGACTGGATTTTTTACACCGATGGCCGAAGTAATTAATGACTTTAGAATGATTCTAAATAACGCAGGAATTTTTACTATCACTCGGAAAACGCGTGGTGATGATATTGACGCCGCTTGTGGTCAGTTAGCGGGACAAATCCATAGGCATAGAGGCAAGAATCAAAAGAGAGAACATTCTGATCAAATGGTGAAGATTGGTGGCTAACGAATTAACTCGAGCCCTCTTTTTTTTGCGCTCACTCGGGACTGCGAGGTTATACAGTCTAGTTTTTTGTGGTCAAAATCATATTTTCTTTTTCTATTCCAACTTTGGTTATTACGGTCTATCAGTCATGTCAATAGAAGGGAATCATGCCTGAGCGTAAAGTAGATACAGAACTAACTCCCGGGGCATTGCTCCGAAGATCACGACAACGTTACGGGTGGAGTATTGACGATGTTGCTGATGAGTTAAATTTGCTTCCTCAGCTCATTGAATCGATTGAAAACGATGATTATGAAAAAATGGCGGGATGGACTTATGTTGTTGGATACTTACGCAGCTATGCAAAACTAGTTTCTATTAACATTGAAGAAGCTATATCGACTCACAAAAACTTGTTGCCCCAAAAAGAGGACGGGCCGGGAACGTTAACTCATAGGAGTGCAGCCCGACTGTCAATTCCGATCTCGTTCAGTTGGATAGTTTCAGTTGCTGTTGTAGCAGTTGTATTCGGTGGTCTAATTGCAACATATTGGCAAAGATCAAACCAAGATGACAGAATATTAGTTGAGGGCAGATCTCGGTCTGAGTTAGAAAAATCTACTGCAGAAGAGGGCTTAAAACTTAAAGCTGATCTGGAGGGTAAGATTAGTACTTCTGTAGACGCTACAGGTAGCGCTAAAATAGAACCTCGAGAAACCATAGAGGCCACGAATAGAAATAGCAATGTTGATAATGTGTTAGCTCCAATTCAATTAGAGATTGCGGAAAAAAAAGATCTAGTAATTGAGCTAGAAGAGACTTCTGAAATTGCTGAAGTAAAGCAATTTGAATCCATTCTAACAGCCATGGATTTTGATACTAGAATAATTGGTCTTGATTTGACTAGTGAGAATAAGTCTGAGCAACCCGATTCAAATTAGAGTGATATTTCAGGAATTATGAGTACTTCATCAATTAGTTCTATTCGCGGTATGGCTGATTATCTTCCAGAAGCGTGTGAGATTTTGGAGCAAGTGGAAACAGCAATTCGGGACGTGACTGATATCTACGGTTATCGTCAAATCCGGACTCCGATTGTTGAAAAAACAGATTTGTTTAGCCGATCCATTGGAGAAGCGACCGATATCGTCGAAAAAGAGATGTACACGTTTCAAGATCGAAATGGGGACTGTTTAACTTTAAGGCCGGAAGCGACTGCTAGTTGTGTTCGTGCGGGCATACAGCATGGCTTGCTTCATAACCAAACTAATCGTTTATGGTATCTCGGTCCAATGTTTCGTTATGAGAGACCTCAAAAAGGACGCTATCGGCAATTTCATCAGTTTGGGATTGAAGCGTTTGGTTGGACGGGACCCGATATAGATGCAGAAATTATTTCACTTGGGACTAGGTTATGGGAGGTTTTAGGCTTAGAGGAAACAAACCTAGAAATTAATTATTTAGGTTCGGGATCTAGTAGATTGAATTATCTTAAGAACCTCAAGAAATTTTTAAAATCAAGAAGTGCTGAGCTTGATGATTATAGTCAGAATCGATTAGAGACCAACCCTCTCCGAGTACTCGACAGCAAGAACGTAACCACACAAAAAGTATTGGAAGATGCGCCAGAAATATTAGATTATTTAGATGTTACGGAAAGGCGCCACTTTGATAAGTTGCTTAAGTATTTGGAGTTGACAAGTATAAATTATCAGGTAAATACTCGATTGGTTAGAGGTCTTGATTACTACACAGGCGCCGTTTATGAGTGGAAATCAAATTACCTTGGTGCACAAAATGCATTTTGTGGAGGTGGGCGATATGACGATTTAGTAGCTCAGCTGGGTGGCTCGGATTTGCCAGCGACTGGATTTGCCTGCGGGATGGAGAGGCTTGTTGATTTATACAATCAAACCAAGTCAATCAAAAAGAGATCTGGAGACATTTATGTTGTTATGCTTGGCACGGCTGCGGAAAATGTGGGCTATCCCTTAGCTGAGACGCTAAGAAGAGCTAATATTAGTACAATTTGTAACTGTGGTGGAGGAGATATAAAAAAACAATTGCGTCGCGCTGGTAATAGTAACATGCTGATAGCTATTATTATTGGCGAGGAAGAGGCAGCAAATGGCCAGCTTACAGTGAAGCCCCTGCGGTCAGGTGACCAACAGCTAACAGTAGCTCAAAATGAAATAATAAACGTTCTGCGTTTGCAACTCGAGCGAGAGACTTCGTTCT
>CAYFJI010000026.1:0-22086 GCA_964343365.1 uncultured Acidiferrobacteraceae bacterium | reverse complement strand
TAGTGAATCTCCAAGGTCTGATGCATCTGGATTAACGGATAATGATCAAGCCGCTAAGACGAATGATCCAAACCTTGATGATGATATTCCATTCTAGTACTGATTAGCCAAATTAAAATAAGAAATAAAAGGTTTTTATTTATTTAAAAGTTTAATTTCCTCAAGAAAAAGATTTTGGATGCTGTCAAATAATCGTCTTTTAATCATTTCCTATTTTTGAATGCCAGAGCATAGATATTTTTCAGCAGGAGAAACATAGATGAAAAAAGATACAGAGGTAACTTCTACACCCTCGTTGCGGACTGTAGCTATGCCAGCAGATGCAAATGCAAACGGGGATATTTTTGGTGGTTGGCTTATGTCTCAAATGGATCTTGCTGGAGGGGTTCATGCTCACCAAGTAGCAAAAGGACGCACGGTAACCGTTGCCGTAGATGGCATGTCTTTTCATCTACCTGTACAAATTGGAGATCTAGTTACATGTTATTGTGAAACTGTCCGCGTTGGAAGAACATCCATAACTATAAAAGTCGACACATGGGTTAAAAGAAGATCTAGCGGTAATGAGGAGAAAGTTACAGAGGGACTGTTTACTTTTGTTGCGATTGATAGTGAAGGTAATCCGAGAGTTATAGAAGGATCTCCAAGTGGGTAGGGACTCGATGAAGCATGTGTTTAATATTCTAGACCAATTCAACAGTAGAAAATTACCTCCTGTAGGAGATTGGAATCCACCTTATTGTGGTGAAATTGATCTAAGAATAATGAAAAATGGCGTTTGGTTATATGAAAATTCTCGAATCCAAAGAGATCGTTTAGTAAAATTACTATCATCTATTTTGAAACTCGACGATGATGGAAAATACTATTTGGTGACGCCCTCGGAAAAGTTGCGAATTCGTGTGGATGACGCGCCTTTCCTCGGAGTCGAGTTTGCAGTAGACGGATCAGAGAAGAATCAAAAGTTGGTATTTAGAACCAATGTGGATGATACGGTCCTAGTGGATGTTAATCATCCAATTCGGGTAGTTGAATCTATCGATACTGGAGAGCCATCTCCCTATTTAATGGTTCGAGACGGGCTAGAAGCACGGTTATCACGGACAGTTTTTTACCAGCTTGCTGATTTGGCGATAGAACAGAATCAGTTTCAGAACAATTCTATTGGAATTTGGAGTTGCGGAACTTTTTTTTACTTAGAACACAAGCGGTTTTAATTTATTGTTTCAGCGTTAATGCGATCTGGATTGGTATAGATCTAATTTAAAGTGTGAGCGAAAAAATGATTCATCGATTTGGCATATCTTGATTTACATCTCCCTTTGTAAAGTAGAATGTCGATATGGCCATGTCGTCATTAACGACAAGATCAGATGAAAAACTGATGACTGAGTGTAGAGTTTTTCGAAAATCTATTTTCAGTGGAGAAAATAATCGTGGTATGTCTAAATCTTCTAAATTAATTACCTCGTAAAAGCCAGTTTTCTGAAGAGCGTCATTTATGGAGCTATTTGTGCAAAAAAAATCTGCATAGTCAATTTCTTGATCCAATAGATCATTTAGGAAGCGTGGTATCACTTCCCGAAATGTATTTGATTGACCGATGATTTCGCAAATTCGGGCTACCCTCACATTATGTTCTTCCACATATTCAGTTCGCCATATAATGTAAACCCGTAGACCATTTTTTTTGATATATAAATATCGGTTATAGGAAAGTAAGGGATGTTCGACGTAGCGCCAATTCATATAGTCTGATGATTTATCGACAGTAGCAAAAAATTGTTGTGATACATTGTTCCAGACTTTTTGGTATTCATTGTCAAAGATATCGATTTCGGCGCTATCACATTCATAATTTTTGGAAGCTGACTGAAATGATAGCGCTTTCAATAGGTATTCCGTATTATTATTATTATTTTCAATTAGAAGCGCAGTTTTTTTTGGGTTTAGAGTTACCCCAAGACGCCTTAAGGGAAACCAAAGAAATTTCCTCATTCGAAAAAGCACGTTCAAATTTTGGATACTAGCACCCATTACTTGGAGTATAGGAGCTGAGTGAATTTGTTTTGCAAGTAAAGCGGCCGCGGAACCTGTTTGGGTAGAATCTGCATACCATTCATGGAAGAATCGTCCATTAATCCGTTTGCCTTGCCATATGTATGGCGCATTACTTGCTGAACAATAACCAATAATCTCATTAGCACTGTTTTTGCTATAATAAAATCCATTATCTTGTATGGAAATGAGCCTGCGGTTTGTCTCGTACTGCCAATCGAAGAAAAGATTATCAAACGTTACGGAGTTCAATCGATTATATTTATCAGAAAAAGATTTTATCTTATAAAAATCGGATGAGTCTTTGTCGAGAATTCCGACATGGATATTACTCTCGTTGAGACTATTATTTTTTTTTGTCACGATGATCTATGATAGGCTAATGATATTTAAAGATTGTTTTTAATTGTCATGAACTGACATTTTTCTGATAAGAAACCCAAGGAGCCAATATTCTTGGGAAAAATTGTTTCTTTTAGATTGGTTGTTAAGCTGAACTCTCCCGTTTTGGATAATTCATTCATAAAAATCTGAAATGGCTCGTTTCGTTCGGTTGGTCGGTAGTCGATGGAACGAATTGGCATAATCGAATTAAAAAGCCAGTGAAAGAACACGTACTCAACATTTCTTTGGAATACTCGACAAGACATAACGTAATGTTCAATGTGCCCATTATTATTAATGAGTGCAGACAATATCTCGCCATGTGTTCCTCCATTATCAACTAAAGTAGCACTAAATATTCGCGATTTATCTTCCAGCGCTTTTTTCAGTATTGATTCAGTTGTCCTTTGTCCATTATTGTTGAATTGATTTGTTTTGTTTATCAACTGAACAGTGCGCTGTAAGTCGTCTTCGCATTTCTCTTGAATTATTAAAGTCATATTTAAACTTATTAAGAAACTGTCAATAGAATGATCAGTAGAAACGTTTTCGTCAATTATCTGAAAATTTCTTTTATAGTTGTCTAACCTAAGTACGTCTTCTTTAGTAATTCGGTCGCGTGAGAATAGCTGATTTAGTTTTTGGAAAAGTCTAGGTAGATCAGTTTCCTGTTGAGGATATAATAGTGACGTTACCTCAGGTCGATTGCTTTTCATGTCGGCTATTTCCACTTCGTTATCATCGACAAAAACAAAGCTATTCAGACCAAGATTGAGACTTTTTGAAAGAGCATGTACCTGCGAGGACTTTGTTTTGTAGCTTGCCATTATCGCAATGAAATCTTTTTCCTTAAGCAGGTTCTCTGATTTAGAGAGCGCCAAAAGAACATCATCAGAATGATTTTTCGTTACAGCAACGAGAAGGATGCCAGAGGCAAGTAATTGCTTGAGATAAGTTTGGTATAAGAAATGGCCATAGCCAGGACCTTCTGGTCCAGCATTGATACCATCGCTTTGATCTTCAGCAATGACGCCAGACCAAAGAACATTGTCGCAATCTGTAATTAGTACTTTTTTTTCAAAGTATTTATGAATAGCGCTATCGCACAAAGTTTTCGCGAACGACCAAAGTTGATTACTGGCGATAGGGCATTCGCTTCGAAGATAGGATCCAAGATCAAAGAACTCTGAAGTTAGAACTCTAAAATTCCGTTTTGCGACCATATCTTTTAAAGCAATGCTTAACATTTCATTTTTTGAGAAAGATTGAAATAGTGGCGGACTAATTGCGTCAACATAAAAATATAATGATGGTCTTTCAGAAACAAATACGTTCAAAAAATCCCCAGCTTTATCTAATAATTTGTCTAGATCCTTTGCTGGTGCAGGCAAACCCGATCGCCAGTCCAGTTCAGGTATCAAGTCCCAAGGAAATAGTACTATTAGCAAGTTGGGATCATTTTTGTTATCAATTAGAAACTTATGAAATTCACCAGTTTTTGGAAGCTGGCAATCAAGCGTTCGGTGATTCTCCGCAGCTGCTGCTGAAAAATAAGTTGTCAAGGTATGGGTAGATCCTGAAAACCCAAGAAGCACTTTTAGAGTTTCGTATGATGTTTTATCTTTTGTTCTTCTGAGTGCCTCAATGTAGTTCACGGTAAGGCTCCACCACTAAGTGTTATGGTAGAGCCATTCATTAGGAATGAATTATTAGACATCAACCACAAAATATTTTGTGCCGCATCAGATGGTGTGGCTATTTTACCAAATGGCGAACGATCACTATTCATTTGTTTAGATAAATTAGACATACCAGCATTCATACCACCATCGATTACATCAAATTCCACACCAACAATTTTTTGCCTTTTCACTCCAAGTTCTATTCCGAGTATTTGTACGAGCGTTGGAATAAAAGATTTCCCCAGAGAGTATAGAGGATGTTTCCAAGCATGTTTTCCAGCTTTTGAATAAGTTGAACCAATCAAAATTAATGATGAATTTTTTTTTCCAATTTCCGCAAGTGTTTTTCCAAGCAAAATGGCAGTATGTAATGGTTGCGTTATATAATTCTCGATTTGTTGTGCAATGTTGTCATTAGATAGTAAGGTTTGATTATCAGGAGAAGGCCAACCACACATAACGATTCCACGACAACCATAGTCGCCAAGCGCTTGTTTTATTCTATGATTCGAATTATCTACCAACTCTTTTTGAAGAAGCTCCTGATTTAGTGGTACGCATTGATCTCCAAGTTCTTCTGTGATACGTTGACCTAGGCTACCATGTGATCCTGTAAGTAATATACGCTGATCAGCTATGGTTTTTTTTAGTGTCTCAGTTTCCGATACTATAGTCTCAATAATCGGATCATTTTGAGTTCTTTTTGAAAAGTTATAACTGCCAGTACAATGCAAGGTTCCCAATCGCCGATCAGTAATTTTTACTTCGACATGATTACTATTTTTTGTATGTGAAGATTGTGTGCCAAAGACTTCTAATTCAATGGGTGGGACGATGGGCTTAAGAAAGTTAATTTGGATTCGCTCCAATAGGCAGTCAGTTCCTGGGAGATGCATACCGGCAAGTCGAGAAATTAGCGCAGCGCAATACGCTCCATGCAGGATAGGACTTGAATAACCGAGAGTTTTTGAATGCTCCATGTTTGTATGAATTGGATTCCAATCACCACTAAGCTTAGCAAAATCCCGGTTTGCGGATTCCTCTAAGAATACGGTAAATGATTTTTCAATCATGTGACAATTTTTCAGTTACAAAAATATGTGCAGCTTTGAAAGATGTTATATCAGCAAAATCTTTTGCTGATATCTTAAGGTTAAAACGTGCTTCTATAGCTGAAATGATTAGCACCTGAGCTAGAGAATCCCATTTGGTCATTTCTAGCATTGTGGCACTGTTAATAGATTCTTTTTGTGAAATATCTAGAATTTCACCAAATATTTCCTCAAGGCTTTGTTCAATGTCTTTCGTATTGACGTTCATGATAATAAAAAATTTTAAAGCGCTACGGTGTTTTAATCATAGTGAGGCCATCATAGGATAATGGAATTATAGGCTTGGAGTCGGGCACAAAATTTCGAATAAATGATTCTATAGGCTCTTTAAATGAAGGAGCTGATATTATTATAAGGTCTGCATCTTGGTATAGAGTATCGTATGGTGGTTTGATAGGTCTGCTATGAGCAGGCAGAAAATTGCCATGTTTTTCTTTATCCCCGTCTGTAATTTTTATATTTGGACAGTTTCCCAAATTTGTCAAATATAGAAAATTATTTAATCCTGGTGTAGCCCCATGAAAAACGATAGATCCAGTTTCTCCGAAAGTCTCAAGATAGGCGCCAAAGCCTTCTAATACATTCTTTAATCGCATCATTCCATCTTCCCAAGTTCGAAGATTGGGAAAATTGGAGTACTTACTATTTTCAGTAGAATGCAATTGTTGCGATGCAAAGATACTGTCATTTTTGACCGTAACTTTTTTTTGGAGTAAGCCTTTTCTTTTACTAAGCGTTTGGAATGTATCAATCGAAAAATAATTTATGTGCTCGTGAAGAAGTACCGATAGATCACCTGACATTATTTGACTGCCAGCGTCCGGTAAAGATATAAATGTCATCGAATGGCTAGTCAACAGATGAGACAAATTTTCTAAAAAGCTTGAAGGATTTTGTACATGTTCGATTGTATTCAGCGAGATTATCAAATCATAAGAGCGCTCACGCACTTGTTTACAGGGAAAAAAATCTCGAACAATTGTTATCCCATCAATATCATCATGAATTGCGGGATCAACAATGGTATAGCTTGCTATATCAAATTTTTCTAATATTAGTTTTGCAAAGCCCGTGTTGCCTGCACCAATTTCTAATATGTGTTTATTATTTGCAGTTCCGCAGTGGCTTATGAACTCTTGGAAATAAAATTGTGCGAGTTCATTTCCCCATTGTGAAGCGCCGGGTGGAGGAGAGATAAATTGGTAATCTTCGTTAGCATAAGCGGTATAGATTGATTCTAATATTGAGGATTCAGTCGTTTGTCTAAGGAATCCGGCATCATCCCAGCTTACCTCAAAAGGAAAAGTCTCAATTATTGGAGACGATAGCACTCCTTTCCAAAATGGTAGTTTTTGGATTTTGAAATCAATTGACGATGGTTTTAGAGCCATATAAGTTGAGCATGAATATTTTTAGTTTAAAATATCAATTTAGAGATAGGGAAGATTATAAAATTAATTTGTAGTTATCACTGGGATGAGGCGTAATTTGCCTTCTGAAAATGGTTCGCGCTTGAAATTTTTGACAACAGTACGTCCCCAGTTATCCACTAATCCAACAGCAAGTTCAGCGACATCATCTACATCAATAGAATCTGGAGTAAAGGCATAGTGCCATACATTGCTATCGACATAGTAGTCTAAGTTGTCATGATAGTAGTTTCGCGATGGTGATTTTATTGCTAAGAATGGTTGTGGCCCAAAGATTTTTCCTCTGTTTAGTTCTATTTTAATACGTGGGAAATCATCAGTATCGTGAAAACACTCGACTTTTAGATCTGGTGATGGCGGCACTGCCGAGAAAAAACTTAAATATCTTTGAAATGCTGTTCTTGCATTATCAAAATATATTTTAGTTTCTGGAAATTGAGATGCAACATCAAAAATCATTTTCGACAAAAATTGGATTTCGCTTTCAAGATCTCTCCAATCATGACCACACATTCCTACAATTTGCGGATTACCAGTTTTTTGGGCATCTAAAAAAGCCTTTCTAATCTCATCAATAGAAATACCTGCTATTCGGTTCATTGTATTCAAAGAACGAGCGATCCAGCGATGGCAATTTCCAATTTTACGATGATCATGTAGATCAGGGTGATATGGCTCCCAGGAGCAGGGAGCGCCTTTCCAATTACCAGATCTCCCTAATCGAAAATCCGAGTGTGTTTCAAGTGATTCCCAGTTTTCAATTGCCATATTGGTAAAATCAAATGGAATCCATTGTTCAAGAAATAAGTGAGAGTCAGGTCTCTCTGCTTGAAATCCAGCGCGAAAAGCTGAAGGAAACCAAGATCGATCAATGAGGCGTCGACATAAGGTTTCATAGAGGTGGGGAGATTGGCTATAAGAGGTGGCACAACGATGAGCTTCATTGTATCTAGACATTGGATGGAAATGAAAAAAAATGTCATCTCCATAATTTAGTGAATTACGGTAGCTAGCATAATGATCAAAAATATTATGGTATCCAATATCTCTTTTTCGAGGGTTTTCCGAATAACCAATATGATCTAGACAGAACCAAGATAATGCCCAAGGCCTTTCTTCACAGTCTAGGAATTTGTTTCTGAATTTAGGGTTACCAATTTTTTCAAGCATTACATCAATCGTTTGCCAGTCTGGATTGAGGTGCAATCGATGATCCGAGAGGATATTTTCTACATGAGAGGAGCTCTGAGGGAGCTTGATTAAGCCAGCCTTCAATTGTTGAATTAAAAAACTAGGCGCTAGATCAGGGAGTTTGGCTCCTGTAATTTCCTGCAGTCGTTGCACCGTCGCAGCAGGGCTCTCGTAAAGAGGTCCCTCCGTGTCGATAACGTGAACAAAGCTAATGTGACTCATTATAGAATAAAGTATTTGATAATCAGGAAGAGATCAGGTCTTTTCAAGGGCTTCTTCCAAATCATAAATAATATCGTTCACATCTTCGATTCCAACTGATAAACGCACTAGTCCATCCGTTAACCCTCGCCTCGCACGATCTTCAGATGGTACATCGGCATGAGTCATTGTTGCCGGATGAGTAATCATCGTTTCTACGCTTCCGAGGCTTTCAGCTAGACCGCAGAGCTTTACATTATTCATTAGTTGTTTCCCACTTTCAGTACCACCAGTTAGTTCAAAGCTAATCATACCGCTAAACCCTGACATTTGTTGTTTTGCTATTTCATGTTGAGGGTGTGAGGCAAGACCTGGATACAGAACAGATTTAATTTTATCGTGATTTTCTAGAAATTTAGCTACTTTTAATGCTGATTCAGAATGTCTTTGCATTCGCAAATGCAATGTTTTCAGTCCACTCAAGTTCAACCAACAATCGAAAGGGCTGGACACATTTCCTATAGTTTTTTGAATAAATTTCATTTTGTCTCGTATTGATGTATCGTTAGTAGCCAGCACACCTCCAATTATCTGATTATGGCCTGATAGATATTTCGTAGTGCTATGCATCACGATGTCGGCGCCAAGCTCTAAGGGCCGTAAAAAGACTGGTGTGGCAAACGTAGAGTCTACTCCCAGCAATATGTTATTTTCCCGAGCAATAGTAGCCATAGCTTCCAAATCAGTTATTTTAAGAAGAGGGTTAGTTGGTGTCTCAATCCAAAGTAATTTTGTTTCGGTCTGTATTGCAGAGCGAACAGCTGCAGAATCCGTGGTATCCACATAGGTAAATTTAAGACCATAGTGGGATAGAACTGTATCGAAATGGCGAGTCACTCCACCATATACGTCATCTCCACAGATAATATGGTCTCCTGATTTGAGAAGCTTAAGACAGGCATCAACCGCTGCCATTCCACTTGCAAAGCTAATTGCAAATTGGGCATTTTCGATTGCCGCCAAATTGTCTTCTAAAATCTGACGTGTCGGATTTGATGATCGAGTATAGTCATAACCTCTATCCCGACCGACTTCTGGCAAGACATAAGTAGCGGTTTCATAGATCGGAGGAACTATAGATCCAGTATGGGGGTCGGGTATGATGCCAGCCCGTACTACTTTTGTGTCAAACTTCAATGTAAAACTCCTTTGTTACGTTTCACTTAGTTGAATTTTGTTTTGAAAGAAATTCTAATAGATCAATTTTATTAATGATGCCGAGGATTCTTCCATCATCTACAACTACAGCCACATTATTTTCTTCAAATATTTTATGAACGTTATCTAACGTTTCATTTGGAGTAATTTGTCCGTTAAGAGGTCTACAAATGTCGCGAGCCTGATCATCGAGTGTATATTCCCCACCTGCGACTGCTCGTAAGATATCTAACTCTTCAATCATCTTTAGATCACCCTGATTGTCGATGACAGGCATTTGTGAGATTCCATGAGTTGCCATTTTTTTAATTATAGATTGCAGTGATTCGTTTGGATCAGCAAGAACCACTGGCTGATCTTGTAGTTTTAATAATTCTCTTACTGTTCCTAGATGGAAGTCAGGATTAAAATAGCCCATGTCGCGCATCCATTCATCATTGAAAACCTTGCTGATATAACGATCACCTGAGTCACAAACAATCGCTACAACGATTTTTCCTGGGCCTAACCGGCGTGCCTCTTCTAATGCTCCATGAAATACTGTACCCGTTGATCCACCTGCAAAGATACCTTCATGGCGTGCGAGTTTTCTAGCCATAAAGAACGAATCTTTATCGGATACGTTGACTATGTCATCAATGACAGAAAAATCTAATGTTCCGACCATGAAATCATGTCCAATGCCTTCCACGCGATACAATGCTGGCTCTTTCCACTCTCCTTTCTCGAACGCTTCTTTATAAATGCTACCGTATGGATCTGGAGCTACTACTCGTAAAGATCTATCCGAATTTTTTGCCATTTCTTTGAGATATTTGCCGGCCCCTGAAATAGTTCCTCCGGTTCCAACTCCTGCAACAAATGAGTCAATAAGCCCGTTTGTTGCCTCCCAAATTTCTGGTCCGGTAGTTAGGTAGTGCGCTTCTGGATTATTAAGATTGTAGTACTGATCTGTGTAGAGAGCCCCATCAATTTGGGCGGCCATACGTTTGGCAACTTCGACATAATTGTCTGGATGATGATGATCTAGATCTGTGGGTGTAACAATCACTTCTGCGCCATATGCTTTTAGCATATCTATTTTTTCTTGGCTCATTTTGTCTGGTATAGTGAAGATACAGCGATATCCCTTTGCTGCTGCTGCCATTGCTAATCCAAGGCCTGTGTTCCCTGAAGTGCTCTCTACAATGGTGCCGCCAGGCTTTAGTTGACCAGATTCCTCGGCTCGTTTTACCATATTTATAGCCATTCGATCCTTGACGGATCCCGTTGGATTCAAGGTCTCCATTTTTGCAAAAACTGCCGCCATATCAGGGGTCACAATATTGTTGAGTTTGACGAGTGGTGTATTACCTACTAGGTCGACTACACTTTCATATATATTCATAACTTCACATACCTCCAAACTTTTCTTGCATGATTCATTTGTAATAAAAAAGTGTTTTTCAATGTATCTTGTTTCAGCTCCATTACGCAGTTAAGTAATATTCGATTCTATAATCTCACGAATACTCTCAATTGCATGAAAAATATCTTCGTCATTAGTAAAAAATCCTGGCGCCAATCTCACCATGCCATTTTTTTGAATAGTATTCTGATCTTGATGTACGATTGGCGCGCAGTGCAATCCTGATCGTACACAAATTCTGTAGTCAGCATCTAGCATTTCTCCAACCCGATCTGCTGGTAAATTACCGACATTTATTGATAGGGTAGATACCCTAGGTTGTTGAATTGAATTTGGGCCATATATAGTAACCTCTGGCATGTTATTGAACGAATCAAGCAGTTCACCGACATGCTTGAGCTCTTTGGCATGTATGTGGTTAACTGATGCTCGACACGCGTTTTCATGAGAAGTTGCCGACACAGTTTTTTCTGATTCTGCCAAATTTGCAAACCATTTTTGTGCTGCATGGATTCCAGCGATACCTGGTATTGATATTGTGCCAGCTTCTAAACGTTGTGGGTAGTCATTTGGATGGAAGGGGGCTAAGGAGTTGATCCCAGTGCCACCAGTTCTTGTGGGTTTAACGTCTATATCCTCGGCAACGATCATGCCTCCAATACCGCTCGGTCCAAATAGTCCTTTATGTCCGGTGAAAACCAATACATCGATACCGCAGGTATCCATTTCTATTGGAATTACGCCGGCTGTTTGACAACTATCCACAATGAGAATTGCATCTGTTTCACGAACGATCTTGCCGATTGCAGCTATATCTTGTAATGATCCTAAAACATTAGATGCGTGATTTATCACTACCGCACGTGTTTTTTTATGGATATTGCGCTTGATATCGGAAGGATCAATGTAGCCATTCGGATCAGATTCCACGCGCGTTACGCGAATCTTCTTATCTCGTTCTAAATGATTTAGAGGTCTTAAGACTGCATTGTGCTCTAGGCGTGTAGTGACTACATGATCTTCCGGCTGTAATATTCCTAACAGTGCTGTGTTCATCGAATCTGTTGCATTCATTGAGAATGTAACTCTCGACGGATTACCTTTATAGCCAAAAAATTGACTTAGCATGCGACGAGTCTCCTCAATCATTACTTCTGCCTCCATTGCCAATTCATAGCTAGATCGACCGGGATTCACACCAAATTTTCGAAAGAATTCGTCCATAAATAAGTAAACCGACTCAGGTTTAGGCATAGTGGTTGCAGCGTTATCTAGGTAGTAGTGTTCTTTCATCTAAATTAAGGTTTATCAAAGGCGTTGGTGAATAGTTAGAATTTTGATGGTGAGGATTATTATAGATTCTTCTTAATAAAAACTACTTCAAAGTACACAAAAAACATATGCTAGCTTTTATATTTCGATATAATCAAATCCAGTTAAAGGCAAAATTGCTTAGAAATTGACTATACCTTGATTTTGCCGGCTGACAAAATTGATTTATCCGTTAATTGAAATATAAAAAAATCTCTAAGTGATCTGATTCTGCTTACCAATGTCTGATATAGAAACTATTCGAGGAATTCTCTCACAAACCAGAGTTATAGCAGTTGTGGGGTTATCGCAAAATTGGTGGCGCCCCAGTTATTTTGCTGCTAAATATATGCAGGATCATGGATATCGTATTATTCCAGTAAATCCTAATTATCAGTCAATTCTTGGTGAGATTTGTTATCCAACCTTGGAAGATATTCCAACCGAAATAGATATAGATGTTGTTGATGTCTTCCAGCGTTCAGAGCTAACACCACCTATTGCGCAGGCAGCAGTTAAGGTAGGGGCGCGGGTATTGTGGTTGCAGTTAGGCGTAATCAATCATGAGGCAAAGTCTGCGGCTCGATCAGGTGGTATGGAAGTTGTTTGTAATCGTTGTATGAAAATCGAGCATGCTCGTCTGATGGGAGGATTAAATTTGTTTGGAATCACGACAGGTGTGATATCAAGCAAGCGCCCAAAATGGTGGGTGTACTAGATATTATTGATATGACCGCTGATCGAAAATTTGGTTTTGAGACGTTGTGTTTGCATGCAGGTCAATTACCCGACGCTGCAACTAGTGCTCGTGCCACTCCGATTTATCAAACATCATCATACGTCTTTGATGATGTTGATCACGCTGCAAGTCTATTTAATTTACAGACATTCGGTAACGTCTACTCAAGAATGATGAATCCTACCAACGCGGTTCTTGAGGAGCGTTTAGCTACTCTCGACGGAGGTCGGGCCGCTGTTGCAGTGGGCTCTGGTATTGCAGCACAGATGGTTGCTGTACTTACAATAGCGGAATCTGGAGATGAAATAGTGTCTTCGAGTGCCCTTTATGGAGGCACATATTCTCAGTTCGATTATGGGTTTCGTCGACTAGGAATAACAACGCATTTTGTCGACCCGACAGATCCAAATCATTTTGCTCGCGCAATTACTAAGAAAACTAAAGCGTTGTATGCCGAAATTATTGGTAATCCTCTAAACAATGTATTAGATATTGAAGCTGTTGCAAATATTGCACATGCTGCCGGTATCCCCTTAATCATTGATAGTACATTTGCAACACCTTATTTATGTCGCCCTATAGATTACGGTGCAGATATCGTTGTTCATTCAATAACTAAATGGCTGGGTGGCCATGGAACATCGATTGGTGGAGTTTTGATTGAGTCTGGATCTTTCCCATGGGATAACGGAAATTTTCCCGCGATGACTGAGCCGTCCGAAGGCTATCATGGCATACGATTTTTCGAAACTTTTGGTGACTTTGGGTTTACGATGAAAGCTAGAATGGAAACTCTTCGTACTATGGGGCCCTCGCTAAGTCCTTTTAATGCTTTCTTATTTCTTCAGGGAATTGAGACGTTGCCTTTAAGGATGGATCGGCATTGTCGAAATGCCTTGGCCGTGGCTGAATTCCTAGAGAGCCATCCTGTGGTTAGTTGGGTTAATTATTCAGGATTACCGACCAGTCCATATAAAAATTTAGTGGAAAAGTATTTGCCAAGAGGGGCGGGAGGAGTCCTAACCTTTGGAATCCAAGGAGGAAAGAATGCTGGAACTCGTTTCATAGAGAATGCCCAGTTTTTGAGTCACTTGGCAAATGTAGGCGATGCAAAAACCTTAGTTATTCATCCAGCGTCGACTACGCACCGTCAGATGACTGAAGAGGATCAGATAAAAGCAGGTATAAAACCAGATATGATTCGCTTGTCAATTGGGCTTGAGACTCTCGATGATATTATTTGGGATATCGATCAAGCTTTGAGAAAATCGTAGCAGTCAAAGTTAAAGAATTACTCTCTAGACCAAAATTCTACCTAAGGATCTCCCGCCTACTAAGTGCATATGTAAGTGATATACCTCTTGGTGTCCATGGGCGCCACAATTTACTATTAAACGATAACCCATGCTTGAGATGCCTTCAATTTTAGCTACTTTCTTAGCAACTATGAATAGATGCCCAAGGACTGCCTCATCTTCATCTGTTATATCCTCAATAGTTGGAATTAATTTGTTTGGTACAATTAGTATATGTGTCGGAGCTTGTGGATTGATATCGCGGAACGCAGTAACGCGATCATCTTGAAATATGATATCGGCTGGAATTTCTTTCAGTATAATTTTTCGAAAAAGAATATCTTCGCTCATGATGTTTTCCCATAGTTTTGTTTAGATTAGATTCGTCTTGAGCGATTTTATAATAATAATAATGTATTCTGATCCCTGGCAGTACTTCAGATACAAGAAAATAAAATTATATATTTTAGGTAATTAAGCTATGCAGTTTATTGGATATAGAATACGTAGGGACGACCACGGGATATCGGCCGATTTTGAGGAAATGGAAATTGACCAATTGACCCCTGGAGAAGTTGTTATTCGGGTAAATTACTCAGCAATTAATTATAAGGATGCACTGGCTGCATCCGGGAAAGGACGTATCCTTAAAGCTCCAGAAGTGAATGGCGGAATAGATCTTGCTGGTGAGGTAGTCAGCTCAATCAATGATCGGTTTAAGCCCGGAGATCGTGTCCTTGCTTGTGGTTATGGTTTATCCGAAAGCATAGATGGAGGGTACGCTGAGTATGCCCGATTAGATTCTGATAAGCTGGTAATGATCCCAGATAATCTGAGCTATAGAGAAGCCATGGCAATTGGGACAGCCGGATTCACGGCAGCTTTGGCACTAATTAAGATGGAAATCAATGGTCAAACCAAAGATGATGGGCCAATATTGATTACGGGCGCCACTGGGGGTGTAGGCAGTTTTGCCATAAATTTGTTTTCGATGCTTAATTATGAGGTAGTGGCAATGACAGGGAAGATTGAGGCAATGAGTTATCTTAAAGCTATTGGCGCAAAGAATATTCTAGATCGAACTCAGCTTCAAATGGATGAACGCGCTCTTGAGCATGCTAGATGGGCTGGTGCTATAGATAATGTAGGTGGCGATATTTTATCTTGGATTACGCGTACTGTAATGCCGTACGGTAATATTGCGTCGGTTGGTTTGGCTAGTTCTTCAAAACTAGAAACTACCGTAATGCCTTTTATTTTACGGGCTGTGTCCATATTAGGAATTAACTCTAATCCGCCATGCGAACTAAGGGATGAAATTTGGCAACGACTGAGTCATGAATTAAAACCTTCGAAACTCGAAACTATTGCAAGTCGAGTCATATCATTTAATGAATTGCCCAAGGAATTTGATGCCTATATCAATGCGAGTGTAATGGGTCGAACAATCGTAAAAATTAAGGATTAATTTTGTTAGAAAAGAATAAATGTTTGTCTACTCGAGACCTTTATGGATATTGGCAGAAAATTGAGACACGGTGGATAGATAACGATATTTATGGTCATATCAATAACGCTGTTTATTATGAGTATATTGATTCCATAATAAATAGTTACCTAATTAATCAAGATCTACTAGATCCTCTAAAAAGCAAGACAATTGGGCTTGTGGCAGAGTCGCATTGCCAATTTTGTAGGCCAGCTAGATATCCTATCTCAATGGATGGCGGTCTTCGTGTTGAAAAAATAGGGAGTAGTAGTGTGAGGTATGAGATTGGGATGTTTGCTGAAGATAAAGATGAACCTATAGCAGTAGGTGGATATACTCATGTCTTTGTGGAAAGAGTAGGATGCAGGCCTACACCTGTACCGCAGAAATTAAGAAAAGTATTAGGAAAGCTGATAAAAAAAATGTAATTTGGACTTACTACTGAGCCTAGAACAGTGATGAATAAAACGATTTTTCGTAATGCCAAGACACGAGCAGTGACATTACTTGGAATGTCAGGTGCCGGTAAAACTACACTCGCGAGCAAACTACCAAGAGATCGATGGTTTCATTACTCAGGTGATTACCGTATTGGTACCCGTTATCTTGATGAACCGATTTTGGATAATGTAAAAAAACAAGCGATGCAGGTTCCTTTTTTAGCCCGGCTATTGCGGACAGATTCGATTTATCTTTGTCACAATATTACTATAAACAATTTAGCACCTATTGCCTCTTTTCTCGGCATGATTGGAGATCCAGAAAAGGATGGTTTGGAGGTAGTTGAATTTAAGCGTCGACAGTCTCTTCATCGTGATGCTGAGATCGCATCTATGTACGATGTGCGTCATTTCATAAAAAAAACTAGGGATCTTTACGGGTATCCCCACTTTATTAATGATGCAGGAGGTAGTCTTTGTGAATTAAATGACTCGCAAGTTATACGGCGGCTCGCTGAAGATACTCTAATCGTTTATTTGAAACCGTCAGACACGTTATTGGATCAAATTATTGAGAGATCTCTTAAACAACCGAAACCAATGTATTATCAGGATGAATTTCTTGATAATGTGATGCCAGAATACCTTGAGGAAAAAGGGCTGAAATCGTCTTCAGAAATCACCCCTGATCATTTTTTTGCGTGGATGTTTCCAAAGCTTGTGCAACATCGTTTGCCCCTTTATCAAGCTATTGCAGATCAATACGGTGTTGTTGTAGAAGCTGATCGGGTTGATAGCGTTAATAACGAAGAAGATTTCATTGATCTAGTTTGTGATGGGCTATCTTAAACATGCCAATAATTGCTAATTCTAGTCTACCCAGTTTTAATCGATTGCAACAAGAGGGTGTAGCAATTATTAGTGAGGAAAGTTATGGTCATTCTAAATCGACAAGGGATATACATATTGGCCTCATGAACATGATGCCTGATGCGGCTTTAGAACCTACTGAACGGCAATTCTTAAGACTAATCGGTAGCTATGAGGGAAATATTCGCTTTTTTGTTTACCCATTCTCACCTAGTGAAATTCCTCGAGGAAAGAAGGCGATAGAACATATACGACAGTATTACATTGATTTTGAGCAAATCAAAAGTGATGGCCTCGATGCTCTTATTGTGAGTGGAGCAAATCCAATCTCGCCAATCCTGTCCGATGAAAGTTTTTGGCTCCCATTATGCACAGTTCTCGATTGGGCTAATAAAAATATTGCCTCTACTTTATGTGCTTGTTTAGCTACCCATGCGGCTTTGCTCTATTTTCATGGAATCGAGCGTAAGCGATTAGCAAAAAAAAGATGGGGAGTATTTAGTCATCAAGTTCGACAAACGCATCCACTGCTTAGCGGTATTCAGACATCTTTCGATGTTCCTCATTCTCGTTGGAATGAGATTACTCCTGCGCAAATGGAATCAGCTGGATTAAGAGTATTGGTGTCAGGACAAATTGCAGGAGTTCATCTAGCCACTAGTTCGGATGGGTTTCGGTTCATTTTTTTCCAGGGACACCCTGAGTATGATAGCAATAGTTTATTAAAAGAGTATAAAAGAGAAGTTAGTTTATACAGTAAAGGAGAGCGTGATTCATATCCTCCGTTCCCAGAAAATTATTTCTCGGAAGATGATAAAGAGATTCTGAATAGGTATGCTAATCTTCTCATGTCGAAACAAACTGTGAATGAGGCTCCAGTTTTCAGAGATTTTCCTGAGACACATCTCCGAGTAAAGAATACTTGGATTGATCCTGGTAAGACTATTTTTAATAGATGGTTGCACGGAGTATCCCAGATTGTTCCTTCTAATCGAAAGACGTTATTTAGGCAAGGAGTGAATCTAAACAATCTAATGGACTATATTTCTTAAGCTTCTAATATGCTTCCCATACTTGACTCTTTACGTAGACAATATTATGGTTCGCATGATCATAGGTTACATTTGCCATCCAATCAGACTATGTTTTAGAGAGATTCATACGCCAGCAGTCGCAGTAGTCATATAAAAAATCAATTGTTCAGTTCAATTTTTTAACCTAATTAAAGGTAGCTTAACAGATGTCAAACACAACTATTTCAGAAATACTAAATGGAAGGGATTGGGTTCTTGCGGATGGTGCAACTGGCACTAATTATTTTTCGGTGGGGCTTCAATCAGGAGATTCCCCAGAGCTTTGGAACATAGACCATCCGGAAAGGGTTGCTACCTTGCATCGAGAATTTATCGATGCTGGTTCGGATATTATCCTTACGAATAGTTTTGGTGGTACCAGTTGTCGACTCAAACTTCATGGTTCTGAAGACCGTGTTAGAGAACTGAATCGTGCAGCTGCATTTATTGCTAGGAACGAGGCTGATCGAGCTAAGAAAAATATTGTTGTAGCGGCATCAATTGGACCTACTGGTGATTTGATTTATCCTTTGGGAGACCTTCAGCAAAGCCAGGCCGAGGATGCATTTGCAGAGCAAGCGGATGCACTGAAAGAAGGAGGTGCAGACGTAATTTGGCTGGAAACCATGTCTTCGAAAGAAGAATTTGAAGCAGCAAGAATAGGCGCTCAGCAGGTGGGGTTACCTATTGTTGCCACTATGACATTTGATACGAAAGGACGCACCATGATGGGTGTAGCGCCACAAGAACTCGTATTCTTGTATCGTGATTTAGTTCCTAAACTTGCCGCTTATGGCTCTAATTGCGGTATTGGAGCGTCAGATTTAATTGGTGGAATCATGGCAATGCGTACTGTGGCTGACGAGAGCGATGTATTGATTGCTAAATCTAATTGTGGTATTCCGGAGTTTGTTGATGGCAAAATACGCTATAGTGGCACACCCGAGCTTATGGCAGAATATGCTTGCTTAGCTCGCGATTTAAATGTACAGATCATTGGTGGATGTTGCGGTACCACGCCTGAGCATTTGCGGTCTATGTGCGAAGCGCTTGAAACCAGAGATCGCCGTCCGCCACCGAGTTTAGATGATGTTGTTAGCATGCTTGGACCAATAACAGATGGAACAAAAATGTGTTTCGAAGATTTTTCTCAACATAAAAGAGGGGTGGATGTGAAAAAACGGGGACAGCGTAGGAATCAAGCCTCCCAGGATGAGATCTAAGTCCGCCACCTTTTTCGCGTGAAACATGCGTTTATCATGGATCCACTTGATCGGGTCAATCCTAGCAAAGATACTTCATACTTTTTAATGCTTGGCGCACAAGAGAGAGGTCATGACGTTTATTATGTAAATCCATCGCATCTTAGTATTGATAATGGGAGAGTCATTACCAAATTGGTACGGGTGCAAGTTAATCAGAGCCACTTAAAACCGTTCCTAATTTTGCGGACAGGTTGGGAATATTTGGATGATGTTGATGTGGTTTGGATTCGAACGGATCCACCAGTAGATCGAAGCTATTTTTATGCGACTTTACTACTGGATTTTTTACCGTCAACTGTCCGTGTGATTAATAGACCCTCAACTATTCGGGACTGGAACGAAAAGCTTGCTGCACTAAAATATCGAGATTGGACTCCATCTACTATGGTAACTTGCGATATCGAATCTATTATCGATTTCTCCAAGGAATATAAGCGTTTAACTATAAAGCCATTAGATGGCCATGGAGGTAATGGCATAATATTTGTTAGATCATCAGATCGGGATTTTATAGAAAAAATTCAAATGGCAACGAACGGAGGTAAACATTGGGTTATTGTTCAGGAGTATTTAGAAGCTGCACAGGAGGGCGACAAAAGAATTTTATTGCTGAATGGAAAGCCTATTGGCGCTATGTTGCGACTTCATAAAGAAGGGCATGAACTAAATAATTTAGATCAAGGAGGCACACCCATACGCGCAGCTCTCGACAGCAGGGATCTCACTATTTGTGAGACGCTAGAAAATGACCTAAGGAAGAATGGCGTTGTGTTTGCAGGAATTGACATAATTGGTGGGCGATTAATTGAGATTAATATAACTAGTCCTACTGGCCTTCAAGAAATGAGCCGTTTTGATGGAAAATCTTATCATTATGATGTTATAAAGAGTCTAGAGCTATAGATTTCTAATCAGTAGTGTTTTTTAGTTTGACTTCTTGGGCTCCAAAACGGATATTCTGGTGCGCGAAAAAAGATCGTGTAATGTTCTATTTTCCCTGTCAAAAATAGCCCAGATGTACGAAATACTAAAAATCAGACCCGCAAGGATTAGAGATTGTTTTATAGATATTACTTCTACTTGAATCATGAATAAAAGAATTAAGAAAAATATGTTTGATATTAGAAACCGAAATAAAGCGTCTGCCCAAGTTACTTTTTTTACATCTTGACGATGAAGGATTATTCGCCACGCTTTCATTCCCGCTGTCTGTCCACCATGAGTCCAGAACCACCCAAAAAATAGGAACCAAATAGCGAGAAGGTAAATCGAGTATAGAGATTCTATGAATGGATAACGTTCAATAAGATTTTCAGCTAAAGGTATTGGTTGAAATGCTATGAAGATAGCTGCAACTGTTAACAATGTGTCATAGAAAAGCGCTAGTAGCCGGCGAATAATACTCGCTTTCGAATACCTTTTTATTTCATTTGCTTTAATATTTTGATTTAATCTCTTCACATTTATTGTTAGTAAAATTATTCCTGGATCCTATGCTAAATGATATGGTGGTGCCCCCGGCAAGATTCGAACTTGCGACCTATCGCTTCGTACCACTATAGTTTTCACTACCGATTGCTTCGTTTGTGGTCTGGACTTTACCTTCACCAGCAACCCCTCTAGCCGGTGCTGCCCGTCAAGTCTCTACACCTTCCCGGCTATCCGGGCTTGGCTCGGTGTTGCCACCACCACGTGTGCTGAGGGTTCACCGAATTTGAGCAGATTCACTAGGAAGGTTTCCCTTCTAAGTGCCCATACCTTCTACAGGAGGCGATTGCTCTATCCTAACTGAGCTACGGGGGCATCCTCAACGACATTATAGCAAGCTGTGGTTAAAAGTTCGCAGTAGGCATTAATTGGGTGCATCGATTACGATTCAATTTGTGATCCCGTTGTTGGTAAAATTGGTTTTTCGTACCCAGGATTTCTACAGTGATAATAACTTGTCGTTGCACGTACTTTAAATACGGCTTTAATGTTCTTGATGCAGCGTTAACTCTTTGAGGGCGCAAGAGTGAAGATACTCGTTTTGCATACTCTGAAGTTCTGTTCAGCCGATTCCAACGAAGCTGTAATCTTAATTTTTCCTGCCAAAATTACTTTGAATGCCTGCATAATTAACGAGTTGCATGTGCATTAATATGTAAATATTTATAAAAATTATATAAGTTAATGAAAATTATAGATAATTTAGGATGATACAATTACGAGGAATTAATCTACTTTGAACTTCCTTTTTAAGTTACTATGGTGTTCCGTTTTGCATGAGGCAGAAGCTAGAGAGTAAATTTGTAAAAGATTCAAAACAGCTGAGTTTCAGATGGCTACTATCCGATCACTACGAATAGGGGGTATATGAGACGTGGACACTGATATTGGGGCTTTAACAACAATATTTACTGAGTTTTACTACTGGGTCACGATACCGTTAATGTTTTTGATTCATGTAGGGTTTTTGATGTATGAAGTCGGGGTATCGCGATACAAAAACCACCAACACACTCTGATGAAAAATACCATGCTTATCCCGCTGGTTACGGTGACATTTTTCTTTGTAGGTTGGTGGATCTATTGGGCATTTCCTAACGGTCCATGGATTTATCACGGACAGGGATTGATACTGAACTCTGGGGAAGCGCTTCCGGGTTGGGGGGGCAACGAGCTAGCGTTACCTTGGAGTCCCATTATGGCGGTGAATTTTAACGATCATCTCATGATGGTTTTTTGGGCAGCATTCTTACTGTTTTCGTGGACTGCTGCTTCGATCGTTTCAGGTGCAATCATTGAGCGAATTCGAATATCTGCTTTTGGCATTCTCGCGATCGCAATCGGGTCTATCTTTTGGGTAATCGATGCTTCATGGGGTTGGCATTTCAACGGTTGGATGGTGAAAATGTTGGGATATCATGATGCTTATGCA
>CAYFJI010000025.1:0-22133 GCA_964343365.1 uncultured Acidiferrobacteraceae bacterium | reverse complement strand
ACTTTTTGACTGCCCAATTTTGCCTTGACGTCTACTCCGTAATTCTGTCCGACTGCCACAAAAGATGGTTCACTTTCCTGAATGATTTTCACTAATTTTTTGATATTTGATTTTGCAGACAGCCCCCAAATTTTAAATTTGTCAGGATGCCCCTTAACTACGTCAAGGGTGTTATCTCCTATTGCGCCAGTGGCGCCTAATATTGTTAGGTAGTCCAAATTGTTTCTCGCAATACTTTGATACTCTTATTTTAAAAATAATAATAATCCACTAGCAAAAATTGGAAAAGAAGCTAAGCTGCTATCTATTCTATCTAACACTCCGCCATGGCCTGGAATTAGGTTTCCACTATCCTTAACACCAGCAGCTCGTTTGAATGCGCTTTCAGTGAGGTCGCCAACCACAGAGAATACGCCAGTGAACAAACATAACGTTAACCAATAATAGAAAGGTATATCTATAATCCTTAATAAAGCTAAAAATAGCAAAACGGCTACTAATATAACACCGAAAATACCTGCCAAAAAACCTTCAATCGTCTTTGACGGACTTATTACGGAAGCTAGCGCTCTTTTTCCATATTTTTTTCCAACGAAATATGCACATGTATCAGAGGTCCATATTAATATTAAGCAAGATATAGTCAACCAATATGCGTCACTTGAAATATTATTCACTACGCATATTGCTACACCCCCTGGCAACAACACAAACACACCTTTCCACCATTGTGAATGCCATCCTTTTGTTGAGGTAGAATTTGAAGACAAAAACAAATGAATTAAACACCATAACCACCAGACTACACCTATACCAAGAATCCATGGTATCGCTTCGGTTATACTAAAAAGTATTGGTATTCCAACTGCGATTAATACAACAAACAATGAATCATGGAAAAGGTCAAACTTCCCATTACGTAATCGGCACCATTCCCAACCACCCAATGCTGAAATAAAGC
This sequence comes from uncultured Acidiferrobacteraceae bacterium, assembly GCA_964343365.1. GTDB lineage: Bacteria > Pseudomonadota > Gammaproteobacteria > Arenicellales > UBA868 > CAJXWH01. The sequence goes on along the minus strand of CAYFJI010000025.1, from coordinate 21,172 downwards.
CCACTATTATTGAGAAAGCAAGGGGGTTAACCAAAACTACCAAACCAATGACTACCGTTACTAAAATTAGGGCTGTTGAGACTCTCCTTGATAATTTATCTTTCACAACTTTCAATCTAATGTCCTTAGGTCACCCTTATCAACAGATCGATCCCGTACTATATCTTTAATTTGTCATACTTTTCCAAATCGCCGTCGTCTGTTTTGATAAGACATCAAAGCGCTTTCAAAACATTTATAATCAAAGTCGGGCCACAGTACCTCAGTAAAATACAACTCTGAATATGCGGATTCCCATAAAAGAAAGTTACTTAGTCTTAGCTCGCCTCCAGTCCGTATAAATAAATCGGGATCTGGAATATCTGAGGTACTTAAATATTTCGCAAACGATTTTTCTGACAATTGACTGAGAGAGAAATCCTTTTTTTCAATAGCATGTTGGGAAATAATTTTACACGCTCTTAATAAATCCCATCTACCACCGTAGTTTATTCCTATAGTTAAGGTTAACTTATTATTATTTTTAGTTAGAATTCGCACCTTATTAACAGCCTTACAAATACTGTCCCCAAAAGGTTCTAAATCCCCGATCACATTCAGTTTAATTCCATTTTCATGTAGTTCGGTTGCCTCAGATTCAATTGTCGTAACCAACAACTCTATTAACAACTTAACTTCCTCTTTCGGTCGATTCCAATTTTCACTACTAAATGCGTATAGTGTCAGGTAAGGAATTTTGTAACTTCCACAAAAATCGATGACTTGCCTAACTGATTTGACTCCCTTTCGATGTCCAAAAATCCTTGGGTGGCCTTTTTTTTGCGCCCAGCGGCCATTTCCATCCATAACGATAGCAATATGCTCGGGGGGTTGGAGGATTTGATTAGACAACTCTATCTTGCTCAGCTAGGTAATAATGAATGGAAAAAAATATTAGACTTCTAGAATTTCGGTTTCTTTTTGCACTATTAGAGTCTCAATTATCTTTATATGTTTATCCGTGAGCTGTTGCAGCTGCTCCTCAGCTTGCTTTTCCTCGTCACTAGAGATTGTTTTTTGTTTCAACATTTCCCGGTTTCGATGATTTCCATCCCGACGAATATTTCTGATTGCAACCTTTCCATTTTCACCTTCTTGTCGCACAATTTTCGTCATTTCTACACGACGTTCTTCGGTTAATGGCGGCAGTGGTATTCGGATAACATTACCAGCACTCATCGGATTTAAGCCTAGTTGTGATTCCAGAATTGCTTTCTCAATAACGGGAATCATACCTTTGTCCCATGGCTCTACGCTAAGAGTGCGAGCATCAATTATCCCAATGGTCGCTGCCTGCCCAACAGGAACCGTAGTTCCATAATAATCTACACTCACATGATCAAGTAAATCGGGGGTTGCACGCCCTGTTCTAATTTTTGCAAGATCTTGTTTCAGAACCTCAATGCTTTTTTTCATTCGAGCCTTAGAGTCATTATAGATTTCCTTTGTCATCTGATTAGCTCCCACAATATTGCTGTACTAGTGTTCCTACATTGTCTCCTAAGAAAGCTTTTTTTAGGTTGCCGTGTGTAAAAACATTAAGTACCCGTATTGATAAATTATTGGTTTTGCACAAGGCAAATGCAGTGGCATCCATTACTGCTAAGTTCTTTTCAAGTGCCATATCGTAATCAATTGAATTAAATCTAATTGCCTTTGCATTAATCTCAGGATCGCAATCAAAAATTCCTTCTACTTTTGTTGCTTTCACTACTAAGCTAGCTCCTATTTCAAGGGCTCGTAAAACTGCTGTAGTATCTGTCGTAAAAAATGGGTTTCCCGTACCGCCTGCGAGAATTACAACACAGTTAGCATCAAGGTATTGTTTAGCAAGTTTTTTACTGTAGCCTTCAGCTATAGTTCCAACGGGGATTCCGGATAGTAATTTGGTATCTATTTTTTGCCGTTCCATCCACTGTTGCAAAATTATGCCATTCATAACTGTTGCCAACATCCCTACATGGTCAGCCTCAACTCGACCTATAAGATCATCAGGGCGAGTTTTCCCGCGATAAAAATTACCTCCGCCCACAACTACTGCTATTTTAGGGTTAATCTCTCTAGCTAAAAGTAACTCTTTTCCAATAAAATTAACCGTATCTTTATCTATTCCAGCACCTGATCCACCAAATGCTTCTCCGCTAAGTTTTACTAAAAATGGGTGGTCAGAGTGAGTCACGCCATGACCACAACTTTTAATTATTACCTGTAGCTTGTGCTAACACTTCCCCTACAAAATCATCGTTTCTCTTTTCAAGACCTTCCCCAAGCTCATAACGAGCAAACTTTTCAACCTTTGCATTGCTTGAGTCAAGAAGAGCTCCAACTGTAATTTGCGGATCTTTAACAAATTCCTGACCTAAAAGGGTATTTTCTTTAAGATATTTTTTCAGTTTACCCTCAACAATTTTTTCAAGGATGTTCTTCGACTTACCGGCATCCTGCGCTTGTGCCGTATAAATTTTTTTCTCATTTTCAAGGGCTTTTTTAGATATCTCAGATTCATCAATGGACATCGGGTTGCTCGCAGCGATATGCATTGCAATGTCCTTTCCTAACATTTCGTTGCCACCAGTTATTGAAACAATGACACCTATCTTGCGCCCGTGCAAATACCCATACACTGAACCGTTTTTTGAAGATAGAACCTCGAAACGCCGAACAGAAATATTTTCTCCGATTCGAGTGATTAAAGCTTTTCTTGCATCCTCTATCGCCTCGTTACTATTTAATTTACTTTCAAGGAGTTGGGACAGATCGTTTGGCTTTTTTTCAATTATATTCTGTACTACATCTTCGGCAAATTTACCAAAGGAGTTATCTCTAGCTACGAAATCCGTTTCACAATTTATCTCCACTATGGCACCATTACTACCATCAGATGATATCTGTAGTGCAACTGTTCCATCTGTAGCAATTCTTCCTGCCTTTTTTTCAGCGCTAGCAGCACCTTTCTCCCTCAATAATTGGGCTGCTTTCTCTATATCTGTCCCTGCTTCCACGAGCGCTTTCTTACACTCCATCATTCCAGCGCCAGTTCGCTGCCTAAGTGTTTTTACCATCTCTGCTGTTACGGCCATATTACGACTCCCAATTTTTTCCAATCTACTGTTACTAAATATAATCTAACAAAAGTTCCGAGGTTATTTTGGTTCTTTTGATAAATATTCCGGTTTACTATCCACCTCTAAGTCCTCCTTTATGGCTTCTGATTCAGTTTGTCCTTGATCGCCTACATCTGGGTCCTCCGTAACAACATCGATAGTAGTCAAGCTCTCTTCTGGTTGAGTGGTATCAATCTCTATATACTCATCTTGATCCTCTTGAGCAGGCTTATTAGTCAATTGTTTAGAATCAAGGATTGCATCTGCTATGCCTTTTAGATATAAACGAATTGCGCTAATAGCATCATCGTTTCCTGGAATAACATAGTCGATCCCATCAGGAGATGAATTAGTATCTACTACACCAATAATTGGGATACCAAGTTTCTTTGCCTCGGAAACCGCGATTCTTTCGTTATCTACATCGATAATAAATATGGCATCAGGTAGACGCTTCATATTGCGAATTCCAGAAAGACTACGGTTTAATTTTGATTTCTCTCGTTCAAGGTGAAGATTTTCTTTTTTACTTCTTTTAGCCACTTGTTCGCCATCAGTAATAGCTTCGAGATCCACAAGTCTAGTAATAGAATTCTTTATTGTTTGAAAATTCGTGAGCATACCCCCTAACCATCGATGATTAACATATGGTGAATTACATCTTTCAGCTTGCTCTTTAATAACAGCACTTGCTTGTCTTTTTGTGCCGACAAATAAAATCACACCTTTTTTAGATGCGACTTTCCCTGCAAAATTTATAGCTTCACGATATAGAGGTAAGGTTTTCTCTAAATTGATTATGTGTATCTTATTACGACTACCGTATATATAAGGATCCATTTTAGGCGACCAGAATCTGGTGCGGTGCCCAAAATGCACGCCTGCTTCCAACATTAGGCGCATTGTAGTAGGTTCTGTCATTGATATATCTCCCTTCGGGTTCAATCCTAACGCGCCTTTGATCGCCAACCCAGTTTGGGGCACCCGGACGACTCAAACGCCAACGCGTCTATATTTTGGGCCGATTTTACAGGTTTTTACCTCTCAATGCTAGATTAGTCTGGAGTAAACTCCAGGCTTGGATGATACGCTTTCATTGACACTAAACTGCAGGCTTTTTTACATTGAATATGAAAGTTGTGTAGGATAACCAAAAAAAAATAGAATATTTACATTTAACTAAGGTAACACGATGTCAATAACGATTAAATCTAGCGAAGATCTATTGCGAATGAGAATTTCTGGGCAATTAGCTAGTGAGGTTTTAGATATGATCACTCCTCACGTTGTTCCTGGAGTTACGACTGATGAACTAGATATACTTTGCCACAATTATATTGTTGATGTTTTGGATGCAATTCCTGCACCCTTAAATTATCGTGGCTTTCCTCGCTCGATTTGTACCTCAGTCAATCATGTAGTTTGTCACGGTATACCCGGAAACAAAATCTTGAAAAATGGTGACATAATAAATATTGATGTCACCGTGATTAAAGATGAGTTTCATGGAGACACTAGCAGGATGTTTTTTGTGGGAAAACCTTCTGTTAGAGCTCAACGATTGGCAGAAACTTGTTTCGAGTGCATGATGAAAGGCATAGAGCTGGTACGCCCTGGAATACAGCTAGGTGACATAGGATCTGTAATCCAAAAACATGCCGAAAAAAATGGTTTTTCCGTAGTAAGAGAGTATTGTGGGCATGGAATCGGACGGATATTTCATGAAGAGCCACAGGTATTACATTATGGAACGCCAGGTACTGGTTTAGAACTAATAGCGGGTATGACTTTCACCATCGAACCTATGATCAATGCAGGGCAAGCAGATACGCGACTTCTAAAAGACGGTTGGACTGTGGTTACTCGAGATCATAGCCTCAGCGCACAATGGGAGCATACTATAGCAGTAACTCCAAATGGATACGAAATCCTTACAGTTAGCTCCGACATGAATCACTGATAAAATGATATATGGTTCGCGTCTCCCGTAAAAGTGTCTTAGACGCACGCCGCTTCCGGAAGGAGGTTATTGGCACGAAAGATCCATTGACACTTTTTCAAAAAGCTCTAAGTGACGGACGTGCATATTTAAAAAATTATCACAATTGTGGCGCATCTCCAGCTACGATCCTTTTATTAAACACGTGGTTGATCGATAACATTTTAACTACTGCCTGGGATCTTTTAACTAATGCCAAAATAGATCACCAAAGAGCTAGTCTATTAGCAGTAGGTGGGTATGGACGAAAAGAACTGCATCCTCAATCAGATATTGATTTAATGATTATATTGCAAAATTCTCCAAATGCTGCAGAAATTGATTTTGTCGAAAGATACATTAGATTTTTGTGGGATATTGGTTTGCAAGTTGGTCATAGTGTTAGAACATTGGAAGAATGCAGCGTTCAAGCAAGGAAAGATGTAACCATTCTTACAAATATGATTGAATCCCGATACTTATATGGAAACATCAATTCAGAAAATTTATTACATGAGAATCTTGATCCATCAAAAATGTGGAAGATAGAAGATTTTTTTAACGCGAAAAAAAAAGAACAAGAAACAAGGCATCATTTTTATAACGACACTGGATACAACCTTGAACCTCACGTCAAAGAAGGGCCGGGAGGATTACGAGATATTCAAACCATAACATGGATTGCACAACGACACTTTGGCAGTCGAGATCTCACTAAATTAGTAATGCATAATTTCTTGACTAACGAAGAGTGTCGTATGTTGATCCGTGGAAGAAATTTTCTATGGAAAATACGAAACTCTTTACACTTTCTCGCAAATAGAAAAGAAGACCGGTTGCTTTTTGATTATCAAATGGAGATAGCTAGGGAATTTAACTATTTAAATGATAAAAAAAGTTTAGCAGTTGAAAAATTGATGAAGCGATACTATAGAACTGTTAAGGAATTGATGTTCTTAAACGATTTGCTACTACAATATTTTTCCCAGGAAATTATATCAAAAAAAAGTAAAAATATTTTTAATATAAACAGTCGGTTTCGTTCAGTAAATGGTTTAATTGAGACTAAACATGCAAAAGTATTTAAAAATTCACCATTCGCGCTACTCGAAATATTTTTACTTCTTCAGAAAAGATCTGATCTAACAGGTATACAGGCTAGTACAATCCGGCAATTGTGGTCAAATAGAAAACTTTTAAATTCGACATCCCGAAAACATATACGTTGTCGCCAAATATTTATGGAGATTTTACGCGCTCCATCAGGACAAATACATGCGCTCAGAAGAATGAATGACTATGGAATATTAGGAAGTTATATTCCTGCGTTTGGGAGGGTTGTAGGACAAATGCAGCACGACTTATTTCATTTTTTTACGGTCGACGCACATCTATTAATTGTTGTTCGAAACCTTCGACGCTTAGAAATAAAAGACTATGATCATGAATTGCCGTTCGTAAGCTCTCTAATGAAAAACATATACAAACGACATCGACTTTTTATTGCTGCGCTATTTCATGATATAGCCAAGGGGCGCGGTGGTGATCATTCTGCCTTAGGTGAACGCACAACATATAATTTCTGTCGTCTTCATAATCTAGGTCAATATGATGCAAAATTTATTGCATGGCTTGTCCGCCACCATCTTTCAATGTCTTGGATTGCTCAAAGAGAAGATATCTCTGAACCAGAAACCGTCGCTAAGTTTGCTAATTTAGTAGGAAGTCAAGAAAGATTGGATAACCTATACGTTCTCACGGTAGCGGATATTCGAGGCACAAACCCAGATATTTGGAATGATTGGAAAGGTCAACTACTTTTTGATTTATATATCGCTACTTCCCGCGCCCTTCAACGAGGCATTAATGCTCCGATCGCACTTAAAGAACAAATCAATGATATCAAGAATGAAACCCTTGCTCTTTTATCGCTGGATCAGTCTACCCTTTCAAAAACAAAACTATATTGGGACTCTCTGGAAACCGACTATTTCTTTAGATATCGACCAGAATTTATTGCGTGGCATACGGAGCTGCTACTATCTTCTGATCCGAACGACATGCCATTGATTTCAGCCAAACCACTATCTAAGTCCGCCACTGCTCAATTCCTCATCTGCGCTCCCGACTCCCGCTGGCTGTTATCAAGTATTACTGCAAGTTTTGACAGAGAAGGAATAAATATCGTGGACGCTAGGGTTCATAAGAATGATTCTGGGATAGCTGTCATGATTTTTGTTGTTCTGATGCAATCTGATATCGATACTGATCCAGTGTTACTTACAGAGCGATGTGATCGGATAAGGAGTAGAATTTTAAATCGTTTTGAAGAAGAATTAAATAAGAATAGTCAAATTGCCCCCCGTCTAAAACATTTCCCAATCGAAACTGAAGTATTTTTTAGAACTTCACTTGATGAATCTTATATTACTATGGAGGTAAGAGCTCAAGATCGCCCCGGATTATTAAATCAAGTGGCAAATACGCTACTGGAGTGCAAAGTTGTACTGATAAATGCTCGAATAAGCACCTTCGGTGAACGAGCAGAAGATATTTTCTTGCTTAAAGACCAAGAAACAAATGAGTTCATATCAAATGAGAAAAAGATATGTCTTGTTAACGCAATAAAAAGAGCGCTACCATAAATTTAACCATTCTATTAACCTAAAGACTACACTTTTACCTTTAACTGGAGTATTTACATGGAAGAACAAAAAAATATAATCGAAAATGCCTTTGAACGTAGAGATGATCCAGAAATTCGTCAATCCAAAGAAATCCAGACGGCGGTCAATGAAACTATTGAGCTTCTCGACAACGGAAGTGCTCGAGTAGCCGAACTAGTTGGGAATCGCTGGGTTGTCAATCAATGGCTAAAAAAAGCTGTTCTGCTCTCATTTATCTATTATCCTAATGAAGTAATAGATGGTGAATGGACAAGATATTTTGACAAAGTTTCCCCTAAGTTCTCCAAGTACAGTCAAATGGATTTTGAAAAAGGTGGCATGCGTGTAGTTCCGCCTGCCGTTGTCAGAAAAGGAGCATATATTGGCTCAAATACTATATTAATGCCAAGCTACGTTAATATAGGAGCTTGGGTAGGCGCTAATACTATGGTCGATACGTGGGCAACAGTAGGCTCATGTGCGCAAATCGGAGCTAATGTTCATTTATCAGGAGGTGTAGGTATTGGAGGAGTTTTGGAGCCCTTGCAAGCAAACCCAACTATCATAGAAGACAACTGTTTTATTGGCGCTAGAAGTGAAATTGTTGAGGGGGTAATTGTTGGGCGCGGTTCTGTCATTTCCATGGGTGTTTATATCGGCCAAAGTACTAAAATTTTTGATAGACATACTGGTTCAATCACTTACGGTTATATACCCGAAGGCTCAGTGGTGGTATCTGGCTCTATCCCGGCTTCTGACAACAGCCATAGCCTCTACTGCGCAGTAATTGTTAAGCAGGTCGACGAAAAAACGAGAAACAAAGTTAGTATTAATCAAATTCTAAGAGACATTTAGGTAAAGAAAGCTTTAGCTAACTATCAAACCAACCATTCAACAAGTTCATCAATTCTTTTTAAATGAATCACTTCCATTTGAGACGGTTTCGCCGATACCTTATTACCATACGGCAGTATAGCCCTTTTGAAACCGAGCTTTGCAGCCTCAAGAATTCTCTCTTCGCCTCTTTGGACAGGTCTAATTTCGCCCGCCAATCCAATCTCTCCAAAACAAACGGTATCAGAAGGAAATGGCTTATCTGTCAAACTTGAAAGGATTGCGGAAGCAATTGCAACATCGGCCCCACTCTCTGATATCTTAAGGCCTCCTGCAACATTTACAAATACATCTTGATTCGAAATCGTGATACCACCGTGCCTCTGAAGAATTGCCAACAAAAGTATTACCCTTTGTGAATCAAGACCTACACAAAGGCGTCTAGGGTTACTAAGATTTGTCCTATCCAATAAACCTTGAACCTCCACTAATAATGATCTGTTGCCTTCGTATGTGACTAAAATGACACTGCCTGGAGCCTCTCGATTTCGGCCAGATAAAAACATAGCTGATGGGCTACTAATCTCTTTTAATCCCGTTTCCGTCATAAAAAAAACACCGATTTCATTGATACTTCCGAAACGATTTTTGAATGATCTAACTAATCTAAAGCGACTGGAACTGTCACCTTCAAAATAAAGCACTGTATCTACCATATGCTCCAATACTTTGGGACCAGCGATGCTTCCCTCTTTAGTGACATGCCCGATAATTAAAACTGAACAACTGTTAGCTTTTGCACATCGCGTCAAACGATCTGCAACCTCTCGTACTTGACTGATACTTCCGGACACAGAAGATATTGCTTTGGCGTGCAAGGCTTGAATTGAATCAATTATTACCATCTCGTAATTTGGCAAAATTTCTAGTACTGCTTCTAACCTATTTTCCGAAATTACATCAATCGGAGTATTATCTAAACCTAATCTTTTTGCTCGAAGTGAGATCTGCTGAATAGACTCTTCGCCTGAAACATATAGAGACCGTACCACAGGATACTGAGCAACTAGCCACTGCAACGCCAGTGTAGATTTACCAATGCCTGGGTCTCCACCCAATAGGATCACTGAGCCTGAAACAACTCCGCCGCCTAAAACTCGATCAAGTTCTGGAATATTAGTAGATGACCGATCTTGTTGGCCACTAGTAATGCTATTAAGTTTTTGTGCCCTATTTTTGATTTTCCCAAAATTGTTACTTGAGGGATTCTTTGTTTCAACTAAAGTATTCCAAGCAGAACAATGCATACATTGTCCGCTCCATTGCAAAGATTGGGTAAAGCATTCTTTGCACGAAAATATTCTTTTTTCATTTCCTCTTTCAGGCAAATTCTTTGGGCTCCTTTTCGTCCCCACAACTAATGCATCTAAACAATTTGTGATTTAAACCTACAAAAACTAAATACCACAAAAATTTTAATATTCTGGGATGCCAGAGATATGATTTTCAAACCTAGTAAATTCACCCAGGAATGTCAATCTGACTGTTCCCGTTGGGCCATTTCGTTGCTTTCCTATAATTACTTCTGCCGTACCTTTATCATTGCTATCCTCGTTATAAACTTCATCTCGATAAATAAATAATATTACATCAGCATCTTGCTCAATTGCTCCAGATTCGCGCAAATCCGACATTACCGGTCGTTTATTTGGTCGCTGTTCCAAACCCCGATTCAATTGCGACAACACTACCACCGGCACATTTAATTCCTTTGCTAGCACTTTCAAAGAACGGGTAATGTTGGCCACTTCGATCGCTCTATTTTCAGTTGATTCTGAGGATTGCATAAGTTGAAGATAATCTACGATAATTAATCCTAAACTGTGTTCCTCACGCATTAAACGGCGGGCACGGGATCGCAGTTCTAAGGGATTTAAAGCGGCTGTGTCATCTATAAACAGTGGGGCTTCATTAAGCAATGACAAGCCAGAGGTTAACCGCGGCCAATCCTCATTTGATAATTGTCCGGTTCTTACCCGATGAGCATTAACTCTGCCAAGTGATGACAACATTCTCATTGCAAGTTGCTGTCCTGGCATCTCCATGCTAAATACCGCTGTTGCGACCTTTGAGTCTAATACAGCACTTTCAGCTATATTCATAGCTAAACTTGTTTTACCCATTGAGGGGCGCCCTGCTATTACGATCAGATCTGATTTTTGAAAGCCAGATGTTAAATTATCTAGATCAGTGAATCCCGTTGGAATGCCCGTTAAAGCAGTATCAGATTTATAGAGTTCCTCTATACGATTTATGGCTCCTGCTAATAAACCCTGAATTGGAGTAAACCCTGCCTGATGCTGTCTATCATTTTGAGAGATATCAAAAACAAGTTTTTCTGCGAAATCAATTATTTCCTTTACTTCAGCACCATTTGGACTATATGACTTTTGAGCAATATCATTTGTTGCAGTAATTAATCTTCGTAAAACGGATCTTTCATGCACTATATTTGCGTAAGCTTTGATATTTGAAGCACTAGGGGTATTGTTTGCCAAAGCGCCAAGATATTGGAGCCCGCCAATACTTTCTAGTAATCCTTGTCTATCTAACCATTCTGACGTAGTGACAACATCTATAGCTTCATCATGCTCACGTAGTGCGCTGATTGCCGAAAAAATTTCACGATGTTTTTGATGATAGAAATCATCGGGAGTTACAACTTCTGATACGTCATCCCATTTCCCACTGTCGAGTAGTAATCCACCTAACACTGATTGTTCAGCCTCAATAGATTGTGGCGGTAATCTCGATATTTCGTCAGAGATTGCGTCAGTAGGCATTCTGGGAGGGGCCATTATATTAAAACGTTACCGCATTTTGGCTTGTATCCTCGAGGATTCATTCTATGTCTATGTAAACCAGAGTTATAGTATTAATGTCATGCACGCTCTGCTAATTTTTTAGACTTGACAGATCACAATTTACCATGTTTCAAAAGTAAAGCTATTAGTTGTTTATGTTTCTTCTATCACCTTTACTAACATAGTACTTCGAACTTCTGGATGCAGCAAAATATCTACACTAATCTCACCTAATTCCTTTAAAGGCCCATGAGGCAAAGATATTTCACCTCGTCCAACTGCTATACCTCGATCATTTAACATTTCTGCGAGATCTGACGCTGTTACTGACCCGTATAATTTACCTCCCTCTCCTGCCTTTCGGATTACCACAAGTTCCCCCGGAATAACATCAGCTTTCGCCTGAGCAACGTCTAAACGCTCTTCTTCTAATTTTGCCAATTCGATCCGCCTTTCTTCTACTTTTACGCGAGCTTCTTCCGTTGCCCATACTGCTTTACGATAAGGGATCAAAAAATTTCGAGCGTACCCAGGCTTTACAGAAACTAAGTCACCTAAGTTCCCAAGATTTTGAATTTTTTCTAAAAGAATAATGTTCATATGCCGACTCTCAATGTTGATCCGTATATGGCAAAAGAGCAAGATACCTCGCCCTTTTAATTGCAGTTGACAGCTGACGTTGGTATTTCTCTTTTGTTCCCGTGTTACGGCTTGCAATAATTTTTCCAGTTTCACTAATGTAATTTTTTAAAGTATCTACATCCTTATAATCTATCTCTTCCACACCTAATGCCGTGAATCGACAATATTTCCTTTTTCGGTTAAATCTTGTCATCGCTCTTTACTCCGATCATCAGCTTGTAATACTTTATTAATCTCTTCGTATACCACACTTTCCGAATCCTCAACTTCCTCACTATTACTTGGTTTAGTTTCGTTTGATGTCACTTCTTGAGTCGTGGATATTGGGGTTTTAGGATCTTCTACACTTTCGTCAGTTTTATTTGGATCACCTGACTCGAGTGGTACCTGCTCTTCTTTTTCGTCAGACAACGCAAGTATTGAGCTTTCTGTAATAGGGCCATTTTTTCTAATAACTAAATTCCTAATTACAGCATCACTGAACTTGAACATACTTGTAAGTTCATTTAAGGTATCAGCATCGCATTCAATATTCATTAGAACATAATGAGCCTTATAGAGGCTATCAATCATATACGCGAGTTGACGCCGGCCCCAATCTTCTAGCCTATGAATTGTTCCTCCATTTTTTTCTATCAGACTTCGATAGCGTTCTATCATAGCAGGAACATCTTCGCTCTGATCGGGATGAACAAGAAACACAACTTCGTAGTGACGCATTATGCTGCTCCTCACGGTTGTAGCCTCCTGTTATATCAGTAAGGCAAGGAGTTTATCGGTATTATAGCAACAAATTCTAATAAGAAATTTATTTAGAATCAATCACTAATTTACTTTTTTTTAAAAAAGAGATGAAGTTAAATGATTCAGATGATCAGTCACTTAGGTTGCCTTTTCCGATTTGTAGCCTTCTATCAATGCCGAAACTACTGTTGTGTCTGCTAACGTAGATATATCACCTAAATCTTCGGAGTCGTTAGCAGCAATTTTTTTTAGTATACGTCGCATGATTTTTCCCGATCTTGTTTTCGGTAATCCATTCGCCCATTGAATTACATCAGGGGTCGCAATTGCACCAATCTCATTTCTAACAAGGCGAATCAGCTCTTCTTTCAAATTATCGGTAGGTTCCGTCTTTGCCATAAGAGTCACGAAAGCAAAGACCCCTTGTCCCTTAATTTCATGCGGATATCCTACAACTGCAGCCTCAGCAACATCTTCATGTAATACTAAAGCGCTTTCAATCTCCGCAGTACCTAATCGATGTCCCGAAACATTAATGACATCGTCAACACGACCAGTAATCCAAAAAAAGCCATCACTATCTCGGCGTGCACCATCGCCCGTCATATAGTATCCAGGGTATTTTTCAAAATAGGTTGAAAGAAATCGCTGATGATCCCCATATACAGTTCGCATCTGGCCTGGCCACGAATCTTTTAAAACTAGATTACCTGATCCCTCTCCTTGTATTTCAAGACCGTCGTTATCAAGAAGAGCCGGTTGAATTCCAAAAAACGGTTTACATGCTGATCCTGGTTTCATAAACGTTGCACCGGGCAATGGTGTTATTAATATACCGCCTGTTTCAGTCTGCCACCATGTATCTACTACTGGGCATCTCATTTCGCCAACAGCCCTATAATACCATTCCCACGCTTCCGGATTAATGGGCTCTCCCACAGTGCCAAGAAGTCGAAGGCTCGCTCGGCTGGTTGAATTAACGAACTTGTCCCCTTGTCCCATTAAAGCACGTATTACAGTCGGTGCAGTATAAAAAACATTAACACTATATTTATCAACGATCTGCCAAAAACGGCTATAATCCGGCCAGTTAGGTACGCCCTCGAACATTACTGTTGTTGCTCCATTAAGTAGAGGGCCATAAACTACGTACGAATGACCAGTCACCCATCCAATATCTGCTGTACACCAATACACATGTTCTTGACGATAATCAAAAACTAACTTATGAGTCATAGATGTATAAAGTAGGTAACCTCCATTCGTATGAACTACCCCTTTCGGCGTACCAGTGGATCCTGAGGTATATAGAATAAATAGAGGGTCCTCTGAATCAAGTTTTTCTGGAGGACAATCTGGTGATGCATTCGCTACGGCATCCTTGTAATCCAAATCTCTTTTTGAGTCAACGGGAACATTACCTCCTGTACGTCGCACTACGATGGTCGTAGACACATCGGGGCATCGTTCTAGAGCCCGATCGACATTCGCCTTTAAAGGTATATTTCGGCCACCTCTTGGCCCTTCATCCGCTGTAACAATTAAACGGCAATCAGAATCAAGAATGCGCTCCCTTAGCGCATCAGGAGAAAATCCCCCGAACACTACCGAATGAATTGCCCCAATTCGTGCACAAGCCAACATAGCAACCAGTGTCTCAGGAATCATAGGCATATAAATTGCCACCCGATCTCCCTTTGCAACATCTCGCGTTTTAAGTACATTGGCGAATCGGCACACTTCTTCGTGAAGTTCTTTGTAGGTAATGCTCCTACTCTCCGATGGTTGGTCACCTTCCCAGTAAACTGCAATACGATTACCATCCTTCTCCAAGTGCCGATCTAAGCAGTTATAGGATGCATTAATTTTCCCATTTTCAAACCATTTAATTTTTCCAGTGTTAAAATCACAGTTTTTAACTTCAGTCCACTGGTCAAACCAAGTCAAATATTTACTAGCCTGTTCACCCCAAAATAATTCGGGATTCTTTATTGATTGACGATACATCGTTTCATATTGAGCTTCCGTCACATGAGAACTCTCACCAAATTCTGATGGAATGCTATATTTATTATTTAACGCCATCCTAAACTCCTATTATTAACCGGTGTGTACTTTATTCCTATTCTTTCAAACTTTTACCCACCTCTAAAAGATCTAGCCACCTTTCATGAAGCGCTATTTCTTCTTCAGAAGGTTGAGTCACCACCAATTTAGAATAATCATTTACGTGAATCTTGTCCACGTTATTGTTTGGTTTGCCTATCCCTTCAGGTGTTTTAATTTTGTCAAATTTAAACTCAGACTGACCACCTGTCATCAATAAAAAAACGTCGGCCAGAATTTCAGCATCCAGCATCGCCCCATGCTGTATACGATGGCTGTTATCTACGCCATAACGCTTACATAAGGCATCTAAGCTGTTACGTTGCCCAGGGTGTAATTGACGAGCTACCTGCAAGGTATCTAGTACTTGACATATTTCTTGGATTCGGTCTACCGGAACATTAAGTAATGAAAGTTCATAGTTTAAAAAACCTAGATCAAATGGTGCGTTATGCATTATTAATTCACTGCCACGAATAAAATCAATTAGATCATCAACTATTTCCGAAAACAGCGGTTTGCCGGATAAACTTTCAGAGGTTATCCCATGCACTTCAAGAGCACCCTGATCAATATCTCGATTTGGATTCAAAAAAGTATGGAAACGATTCTTCGTAATTCGGCGCTCGATGAGTTCAAGACAACCGATTTCGATTATTCTATGCCCCTCCTCCCATTCTAAACCAGTTGTTTCAGTATCAAGTATTACCTGTCGCATCCCCCCCCCTAATCTTTCTCACTATCTGATCCAAAAAAACGATCAATTGCTAGGTTGGCTAATTCGTCTGCCCGTTCGTTTCCAATATCTCCGCTATGACCTCGAACCCACTTCCACTCAATATAATGCACAGCGCATAGTTGATCTAAAGTGAGCCATAAATCACAATTTTTTACCGGCTTCCCTGATGCTGTCTTCCAACCATTTTCTTTCCATTTTTTTACCCACTTTGTTATACCATTGCACACATATTGTGAATCTGTATAAACTGTCATCTCTTTGAATCCGGTTTCTACCGATTGAATCCCATGTATCGCTGCTAGTAACTCCATTCTATTATTAGTCGTTTTTGGTTCATATCCAAGTAACTCAGTTTCACTATTAGCATATTGTATTAATACACCCCACCCTCCAACGCCTGGATTTCCTCGGCAAGCTCCGTCGGTATACAATTTCACTTTCATTAACTATAAGCCTTGCGAATTTTATTTGTTTGAGCCTCGATATGATTTAAATCCAATGAGCCCAATTAAATTGTATGTATCACCCCAGCGACATTATGTTTTGGTGATCGCACTTTGTTTAATCCATGAGTCCCTGCTAAATGTTTCTTTTGGGCCAAGATTATGTAGCCACCACCCATAGTGGGCCACCAATGAATTCCTAGTTTCTCTATTATTTCTAATCTATGCAACAATCCAATAGAATTAATCGGTGGTCGATAAAAAAAATATTTTATTTCAGCTGTAGTCATGCCTAATAGTTCCAACCAATCTTGAATACGGCCAATCCGTAGAAAATTACCTGACCATGGTACTTTTCCACTGCTTTTGAGTAAAATTCTTGAAATACCCCAAATTCCAATAGGATTAAAGCCCAATATCACAATACACCCATCATTATTTAATACGTTAATAGACTCTTTCAAGACACTTCTAGGGTTATTCGAAAAATCAAGAGTATGCTGTAGAACAATCAAATCGAAAGTATTTCGGCCGAAAGGCAATTTACACCATTCGCCAATCACTGTAGAGGGCCACGAGTCTATATTAAGCGGGTTTACTCGGATTCGTTTCTCAATATCTAGTTTGTCGAAATATTGAAAAGCGCCAGGACCTAAATCAAGGGAAATTGGATAATAACTACGAGGCAGTATATTTTTCAGTCTCGAGGCTGCGTTTATCTGTAAACTTTTACCTAATCCATCTCTAAACCAAGCAGATAACTCCTTCATTCTTACCCTCCGCCATGAGCTATTTTTACATCTCGTTGAAAACTGTTTTCGCGAGTAGTAAATCGTCCCATACTTTTCGTTTTTCAAGCGGTGATCGTAACAAGTAGGCTGGATGATATGTCGTAATCAAGGGAATACCAAATATCGGATGCGAATGAAGTTGTCCTCGTAATTTACCAATGGGAATGCTACTTTGAAGTAAAGCCTGAGCTGCACAACGGCCAAGAGCAATAATAATTCTTGGTTCAACAAGTTTTATTTGCTTTTCTAAATAAGCTGAGCATTGCTTAACCTCAACGCCGGCCGGATCCCGATTATCGGGTGGACGGCACTTTAGGACATTGGTCACGTATACATCTTCTCTCCTGATTCCAACAGCCTTTATCATAGAATCGAGCAACATTCCTGCTCTTCCAACAAATGGTAGCGCTGTTCGATCTTCCTCAGCGCCAGGAGCCTCTCCTACAAAAAGCCAGTCAGCTAATCTACTTCCTGATCCAAATACCGTATTCTTTCGAACGGTATGGAGCGAACATCGAGTACATTGACTTACAGTAAATGCTAGATCATCAAGAATAGTCGACTTATTTGACAGCCCTTTAATTGAAACCACATGTTGATTCTCTCGCAAAATCCAACGAGGAATACCCAATAACTCCAGATGTTTTTTTTGTGTTTCAGATGTTCGATCTAGCCGCTTCAAACGGTATCTCCCATCTGTGGATGTTCTTTTAACTCTCCCTCTAACAATCTGTTCAATGCATTTATATATGCTTTAACAGACGCACATACAATATCTGTATCTGATCCTTGTCCATTTGCAACTCTGCCTTGCCGCTGGAGACGAACACTTACTTCTCCTTGTGCGTCAGTCCCACTGGTAATGTTTTTTACTGAGAATAATATCAACTCACTTTCCGTTTCGGTCGCCTGCTCTACAGCTTTAAATGCAGCATCTACGAGACCGTCGCCACTAGCTTTTTCTATTTTTTCTACTCCATTAAAAAATACTGTCACGGTTGCTGACGGTGACTTTCCTGTTTCTGCTACCAAGGATAATTTCGAAAATTGAATACTATCACTTATTTGTGCAGTGTCTCTAGCAATGACTATAGCCCGTAAGTCATCATCGAAAATTTCATGCTTTTTATCTGCTAACTCTTTGAATCGCTTAAATGCTGCATCCAATGCTTCCTCATCCTCTAAGACTATTCCTAATTTCATCAGGCGGTCACGAACCGCGTTACGCCCTGAATGTTTTCCGAGTACCATTCTATTTGTTGCCCAACCGACATCTTCGGCACGCATAATCTCATAGGTTTCCCTACGTTTAATTACTCCATCCTGATGGATGCCTGCCTCGTGCGCGAAAGCGTTAGCTCCAACAACCGCTTTATTTGGCTGCACCGAAAACCCAGTGATGTTAGAAACTAACCGACTAATTGGTACAATTAATCTAGTATTCAGACTAGTATCACAACTAAAGACATCTTGTCGTGTCCTAATAGCCATTACTACTTCCTCCAACGAAGCATTTCCAGCTCGCTCGCCCAAACCATTTATAGTGCACTCAACTTGTCTTGCTCCATTAAGTACCGCTGACAACGAATTGGCAACTGCCAAACCTAAATCATTGTGACAATGAACAGAAAAAACGGCTTTATCGGAATTAGGGATTTTTTCCCTTAATCGGAAAATTAGCTCTCCGAATTGAAGAGGTAACGTGTAACCGACTGTATCTGGGATATTGATAGTGTTAGCGCCCGCTTCAATAGCTAATTCTATTACTCTGCACAAAAAGTCTAATTCCGATCTTCCAGCGTCCTCTGGAGAAAATTCGACATCGTCACAATTATTTCTAGCCAAAGCTACTGCTGATACAGCGCGCTCTACTACTTGATTTGGAGTGAGTCGCAACTTATCTTTCATATGTATTGGAGAAGTTGCAATAAACGTATGAATTCTACCTAATCTGGCTGGTTTAATTGCTTGCGCAGCTAATAACACATCTTTTTCATTAGCTCTTGCTAATGCGCAAACACGGCTATCTTTAATTTGGGTTGCCACCAACTTTACTGCATCAAAATCTCCTGGGCTTGCCGCTGGAAAACCCGCCTCAATTACATCAACATTCATCCGCTCTAATTGCTTAGCAATGCGAATTTTTTCATCACTGTTCATTGATGCGCCTGGACTTTGCTCTCCATCGCGCAATGTTGTGTCGAATATGACCAAGCGTTCTTGCATTTTTACCCTCTCCTTAACCCATCATCTTCTCATACAAATATGTCAATTAACAAACTGACATACTGTGATAATTTGTTTCGACACACTTTTCATTAAAAAAGAACCGCACTTACAGAGTTTTTAGTAACAAAATATGGCGCCAAAATCTTTATTGATCACCTCGAAGGATACTACAGATGGAGTTGATAACCGACCAACACCTCTAAAAATTTGTTGATGCCTTATAAAGCCCCATTATTATAGAGGAAATAATTGAAATGCTAATTAAGGCGAAAATACGAAAGATCCGCTGCCACCATCAAGGTAGTTCGTGGTCTAGACCTCAACACAAAACTTATTTGGTCTAATTCACTGCTTTATCCACAAGCCGACCCTGTTGAATCCATGGCATCATTGACCGGAGTTTTTCACCTACTTCTTCAACAGGATGATTTCGTGCAGTATTACGCATTTCAGTTAGATTAGATCGTCCAGCTCTATTTTCATCCATCCATTCTTTCGCAAACGCGCCTGATTGAATTTCACTTAAGATTTTTTTCATCTCTTTTCGAGTCTCTTCAGTAATTAATCTTGGTCCTCTCGTCAGATCACCATATTCGGCTGTATTAGAAATAGAATATCTCATGTTCGCGATACCTCCTTCATAGAGAAGATCAACAATCAATTTTGTTTCATGCAAGCATTCAAAATATGCCATCTCTGGCGCATATCCTGCCTCAACTAGGGTTTCGAATCCCGCTTGAATCAGCGCAGTAAGACCGCCGCACAAAACTGTCTGCTCACCAAATAGATCGGATTCTGTTTCTTCTCGAAAATTTGTCTCTATTATTCCAGCGCGACCACCACCTATAGCTGAAGCATATGAAATAGCAACGGATCTTGCGCTACCAGTTGAATCTTGATGTACTGCTACTAAGCATGGCACCCCTCCACCTTCGGTGTAAGTAGATCGCACCAAATGGCCCGGCCCTTTGGGGGCGATCATTATGACATCATTGTCATTCGAAGGAACTATGAAATTAAAATGAATATTGAAGCCATGAGCAAATGCTAGCGTTGAACCTGATTTGATGTTTGGTGAAATTTCTGTCTCATAAATTTCCGACTGAACTTCATCTGGCGCTAGAATCATAATGATATCTGCATTTGCAGATGCTGATGCTACTGAAGCAGTTTCCAAACCAATCTGGGCTGCCTTAGCAGCAGAAGATGACCCCTCTCTTAGTCCTACTACTACCTCAACTCCGCTGTCCCGTAGGTTATTAGCATGAGCATGCCCTTGGGACCCGTACCCTATGATCGCTACCTTTTTGTTCCGGATTAACTCTTGGTCGGCATCATTATCATAAAAAACTTCCATCTTGTTTAATCTCCCTGAAATTGTTATCAAATTCTATGGTTTCAACAATTTACTACCTCTCGCGATACCGGAAACTCCAGAACGCACAATTTCCATTATCTCAATATTTCCTAATGATTCTATAAAGGCATCCAACTTATCACCAGGCCCCGTAAGTTCTATGATATACGTCACATCGGTCACATCGACAATTCTTCCTCGAAAAATATCGATTAATCTCTTAGCTTCTTCTCTAGAATCATTTGTGGTAACGAGCTTAGCTAGTAGTAATTCTCTTTCGATGTGTGGTCCATCCGTTAAATCAACTACCCTAACAACGTCTACTAACTTATTAAGCTGCTTAGTAATCTGTTCAATTATGCGATCTGATCCCACTGTCACAATAGTCATTCTCGATAACGTATCGTCATCTGTTGGCGCTACCGTTAGTGATTCAATGTTATATCCCCGCGCAGAAAATAAAGCTGCAACTCGTGAGAGTGATCCTGATTCATTTTCCAGAAGGACAGAAATAATTCTACGCAACTGATTATGCGACCTCACGCGCCTTTGGAGTTTTTCCATCTGCATTGGGTTTCAAATGCATCTGATTATGCCCTGCACCAGCCGCTATCATTGGATATACATTTTCAGTCT
>CAYFJI010000024.1:0-22655 GCA_964343365.1 uncultured Acidiferrobacteraceae bacterium | reverse complement strand
TACACTGTATTTTCTTTTCTCTTTGAATTAATTATTTTTTTATTAAACCTTCTTTAATTAAAATCTCTTCTTATTTTATTTATGGAGCGGGATACCAGATTCGAACTGGCGACCTTCTGCTTGGCAAGCAGACGCTCTACCAACTGAGCTAATCCCGCCTCTCATCTAAATTGTAAGTAATAGCCACAGTTTTGTACATACAAACTTTGCATGTTGGTTGCCGATTTTTAACGACCAACTAAAGATTAGTTTTTATTCTTATTTTAGAGGAAAATTGAGAATCTGTGATTTGCATTCTTATTCTTTCGCCACATCGTTAAAGTTGTAGCGGCTGTATCATCTAAAATAGCGGAATTTTGTTTATCCGCCCTCTTTGTCTAATCTAGCATTCTAAAATTTCGAAAGTGGTTTGCTATTGATTACTTTCGGTAATGTCATTACCGACAAAATAATAAAAACACTCGCTGCCGCTAGGCACAAGAAGAGTATGTCAAAACTCCATTTGCTATAAATCCAAGCAAGTAATGGAACAGTTAATGCCATTACAGAAAATCCAAGAACAAACCGTAGACCATACACCCTGCTTCGCCATTCATCTGAAGTAATTCTACCCAATAAAACATCATTTACAGGGATTTGACCAAAGACCGCCACCATAAATCCAATTGAAACAAAGAGAGCAACTAATCCGTATTTTCCTACCATGACAATGAAAAAAATAAACTGAAAAACCCCAACCCAAAAGAATACCCGTTTTATGGACAAATGATCCAATAAATACCCAACCGCTAGCTGACCAAGCGATGCGACCGTTAATACCGCAAAGACGTAGGTACCGACCGACGAAGCAGACATTGATAGATATCCCAATTTTTCGTCAAATACCTTTGGCAGAGCGAAAGTTGTTCCCTGGAAAATCAGTCCACCGAACGCGGTTGTAATCAATACAACTGTGAAGACTTTTAAAAATAGTGAGCGAGGTAATCTTAATTCAGTGCTGCTGTAATCAAGCGATTCATGAGTAGTTTTTTGATGAGATAAGTTATTCCTATTTCGAGTAATTAATAAGATCCCATAACCAATTGCAACAATGAGAATAATCAAGCCGGGTACGACAAAAGCTGCTTTCCATCCATTGGAGTCTATCAAAAACCCAGTTAACATCGCTGCCGAAGCAACTCCCATATTCCCGAAAACACCATTGATAGCGATCCGGAACCCGGTATTTGAATAACCTTGAATCACTAAAGGGATGCCGACAGGGTGGTAAATCGAGCCGAATACTCCGATTAAAAATAGCCCGACTCCAATTTGAATAGGTGAATTGGCAAGAGATGTTAATAGGGCCGAAATACCGATGCCTAAAAAGAATATCAACATCATCCCTTCTCGACTCCATTTGTCAGCTAGCCAACCAGCCGGAAGGGAAAATAATCCAAATGCAATGAATCCTGGTGTTGCATAGGGAATCAATTCTGCGTAACTCATTCCCCAATCTTCAATCAGAGATAATGCAGCTACTGTCGCAAAAATTAACATTGTGAAATGATCGATAAAGTGCCCTAAATTCAGAAAAGCAAAATTCAAGTTTTTCGAAAATCTCATCGTTGAAACTATGTGTTGTTATTAACTAATGTCGAAATATACAAGGAGAGATTTAAGACGGCTTGCTCCAAATCCATACCTTTCGATTTAGGGATGTTGATTTTCTTCAAAGCATTTGTACGCGCGTCGTTTTTACTCTCTGGATTGCCTAAATAGTATAACGCCTAAATTGCCCAGTTTAGTACTACGAAACTAACGCTATCATTCTCGTGTGTAGTATTTAGTCTCAAATAAATCGTAGAAAACATAAATAATTGTGGTCAGCCCTACCCTTACTTAAAAATATGATTTAAGATTTCTGAACACTATCGATGCGCTAATCAATAACTGTATTCATAATGGGGAGGCAACAGATATGGATGAAAAGAATCAAATATCTGAACAAGTAACTATTCCAGCTAGACGTGGTATAGCAGTTTCAATTCGAAAAGGTGCGGTTGTAAAAGTGATCAATACATCAGGTCATCAAGTGGTCGACACCTGGGCTTTCAATGCTGCCGATACCAGTGAATTTATGTCAATGGATGCAACACGAGCGACTATTTGCAAGTTAAGGGCGGATATTGGTGATAGTTACTACACTAATCGCCGTAGGGCAATTCTTGAAATAATCAGTGATACCGCTTTAGGAGTCCATGATACTTTAATGGCCGCCTGCGACAATGAGCGTTATGAGTTATTAGGGTGTACTGAATATCATGATAACTGTGCCGATAATTTGAGATCTGCTGCTCAGACGATCGGGGTTCATATTTCATGGGTACCTTCTCCATTGAATTTGTTTATGAATATTCCATGGACCGATGATGGTGCCGTGGCGTTTGAGGAACCAGTGACATCCCCCGGAGATTATATTGAGCTAGAAGCAAGATTTGATGCTATTGTAGTTTTTTCCGCTTGCCCTCAAGATCTTTTACCAATTAATGGAAAGAATACGGCACCAACTGAAGCTCATTTCCAAATAGTCAATAAATAGATCATGTTACTAGGTAAGGCTTGAATTTATTAGCCATACACCCTCCCATAAAAAAATTGCATGCAAAAAAACCATTGTTGAGTCACACAACGTGTAAACCACATGATACAGTGCATACACCTACAACCAAATTAAGTTAGGAGTGGAAATGCAATCAATAGGAAGAGGTCTTACAGCGTTATTTAGCGCTTTGTTGATATTCAGCATAACAACGGTTTCAGTTCAAGCCAAAACGTTTTTACGTGCGAACAGTCAGTATTCTGACGTTCAGTCAGGATCTAAAATTATGCAACAGTGGGCCGAGGACATAAAGACACGTACAGATGGCGAGGTTGAGATTAAAATGTTTTTTGGTGGCGCTTTGGGTAAAGCGCAAGAAAATCTCGCTTTACTTCAGGAACAAGCGATTGATATCGCTTTGATGTCACCTGGTTATTTCCCAGCTGAGCTTCCGTTTCACGCAGCACCAAACTCAATACCTATGGCTATGTCGAATGTTAACCAAGCATACACGCTTATGGTTCGCTTAATGGATGAACTTCCAATATTAGATGAAGAGGCAGCAGAAAACGGAGCTAAGACCCTGCTTTTTCAACATTTGAACCCCTATAAGATGGTTTGCACGGAGCAGATCACAAGCTTGGATCAAATGAAGGGTAAGAAGTTTCGTACTTGGGGCAAGGATCTACCTCGAGCAATAAGTGCCGTGGGCGGGACTCCGGTTACGCTTTTCTTTCCGGATATTTACGAAGCTCTCTCTAGTGGCAACGTAGACTGTATCCCAGTCTCCATGGATCTTTATCTTAACTATAAATTTTACGAAGTAGCCAAACACGTTCATGATATTACGATTTGGGAAGGACCAACCGCAGGAACATGGATTACCACGGCAGCGTGGGGTCGACTGTCTCCAGAGGAACAAAAGATCGTACAGGAAGTCTCGCGTGAAGCTATGATTAAAGATCGTGATGCAACTATTCAAGCTGGGAAAGACGCAATTGGGCAGCTCGAAGCTCAAGGAGTCCAGTTCCATGATTTTCCACAAGCGGACAAGGATAAATGGCGTGCTGCTATCCCTGATTTCTTTTCCGATTTCATCAGCGATATGGACGATCGTGGGAAGGGGGATCAAGCTCGCAAGATGATCGAGATCTGGAAAGAAGTAACAAACTAGGCTTTAACAAGGTAGATTGGACAATGGCGCGCCCTTTCCTGGCATGGGTAGGGTCGCGCCAGTTGTTTTTTTGAATTTATAGAACCCTTTTTATACTATAATTAATCTTGAAATTCGTTTATTCAATTTTTAGTGTTGTGTTAGTGAACTGAGTGTCTGACCGCTTTTCAATATGGTGGGATTGGCTTCGAAAACTCTGTCTCGGATTTGCATTTCTATCTGGAGTAGCAACCTTGTTGATGATGAGCGTTGGAGCTCTAGACATTATCACTACTTACGCTTTTTCAAAGCCAATTCCGGCAACGTTTGAATTTATTGAAACTATGTTGGTGGTAGTAGCATTTTTTGCGATACCCCTAGCTCAATCGCAACGTGCGCACATTAGAGTCGAATTGATTTATAACCACATGCCTAAATTTATGCAGATTTCTTCGGATCTACTGGGCTATATTTTAAACATAATTTTTTATGCGCTCATTGCGTTTTATGGCTGGAGAGCTGGCATAGTTAGTTTCCAACAATCTGAAATTGCGCCTGGAATTATTAATTGGCCGCTTTGGCCAGCACGTTTTTTTCTTTTTCTTGGTGCATTAATGATGACTATCCAATGCATGGCGGACGCAATAGCACTTCTTCTAGGACGAAGCGATCTTGGTTCTCAAAACCAAAGTGATGGTGGACCGCTCGGCTAATATTAATGATGACTATCCAATGCATGGCGGACGCAATAGCACTTCTTCTAGGACGAAGCGATTTTAGCTTTCAAGGAAAAGATGGTCGAGATCCACTTCACTTAGGTGAATTTCGTGTTTGACCCTCTTATTGTCGGTTATAGTGGAGTTTTACTTCTGTTCCTATTTCTTGCTCTCGGCATTCCTGTGGCAGTTGCTATGGGTGTCGTAGGCATCGTTGGGATGTATTTTGGTGTAAGCGAATTTTTTCTTATCGGACAATTACGTTCCTTACCTTTTGCGACGGTTAGCTCTTACGGCCTTGCTGTACTACCTTTATTTGTTCTTTTGGGTGTTATTGCAGAGGCGACAGGTATTACTACAGATGTCTTTAAAGCAGCCGATATATGGCTGCGACGCCTTCGAGGCGGGCTCTATCAAGCTACTATTGTCGGATCAGCGGTATTCTCCGCAATTTCCGGTTCTACTTTGGTGAATGCATTGGTATTTACTCGCATCGCCTTTCCAAAAATGATGGATCTTGGTTATTCTAAAAGCCTTTCGTTAGGCGCAATTGCGGGCGCAGGGAGCTTCGCTGCAATGATTCCGCCCTCTATAACAATGGTTATTTATGCGATTATGACAGAGCAATCTGTCGGCCAGCTGTTAATGGCCGGATTGATTCCTGGAATAATTACAGCAGTAGTCTATCTCACTGGAATCAATCTTCTGGTGCGCATTAATCCAAAATTAGCCCCAACCAAAGCTACACCGGCACTCTGGAAAGAAAAAAGACGTGCACTCGGAAAAATATGGCCAATTGTTTTATTAATCTTTCTAGTACTTGGTGGTATTTACTTCGGAATATTTCCGCCATCAGCGGCGGGTGCTGCCGGCGCATTCGGGGCTCTTTTGTTTGGTGCATACCGAATGAAAGGTTTGCGGAGATGGTTACCGACAGCTCTACAGGACGCTGCATTTATCTCCAGTATCATGTTTATGATTCTCGTAGGTGGGCTTCTTCTTTCACGTATGCTGGTTGCCACTGGGGTTATCGACCATATGGTAGAAGCAATTACCAGTGTTGCCGATACGCCGCTAAAGTTTATGATTCTTGCGTCGATCCTTTATCTCATTCTCGGTTGCTTCTTGGATACCACTTCCATGATGGTGGTTACTCTTCCATTTCTATTTCCAACCGTAGTAGCCTTAGATATTAATCCTATCTGGTTTGGCATCGTTCTGGTCAAACTCATCGAGATCTCTGTGATTACACCGCCAGTGGGATTCAATATTTTTGCAGTCATGAGTGCAGTTAAAGGGCAAGCAACTTTCGGAGATGTCTACAAGGGAGTTGTACCGTTTATCTTCCTTGATCTGATAGTTCTCGCTCTTCTTATTATGTTCCCTGAGCTAGCAACATGGTTACCCGAAACCATGATCGGTAGATCGTAAATGCCTTCTAAGTACAGATGCAGTCTTTAGCTAACTAAAATGTTAATAATATCTCTTACTGTAAAGTTGCTAAATAGCTGGTTTTAGCTCGTAGGATTTAACAATTTTAATCAATTTTCATTATTAGGTAATTTTGAATCTCACAATGCCGTATTAAAGTAAAAAATAATGCTTGAAGTCTAAAAAAATCCTGGCTACCTCCATAATAAGTGGAGCGGATGAATCACTAGATTTCTTCAACATTCAATTCCCTCGATTTTTAAGTCGGCCAGGAAAGTATGCCAGGCAAGTTCTGCCTTAGTAGTTTTTGAAAGTAGCTGATCCCTGTCATTTGGTGACAAAAACTTCTTGTTTTTCAAAAAAAGAGTATTATCACTGTATGAAACGTGGAATTAAAATAGTTTATCGTATTGGCGTCGTTGCAATTTGGGTAAGCGCCCTATTTATGGCATTTGGTGTGTTTGTTGCAAGAAATGGAGAAAATGATGTAATTACATTTGGTTTCTTAGCATTCATCGGTTTAGTTGGTCTCGGAGTTCACTATCTTTGGCGCTGGGTTCTTTTGCAAAACAACAGGAGGCTTTAGAAATAGCTAAGATGATGAGTTTGTCGATTAAGTTATAGATAGTGAAGATGCTGGGAAAAAAATGTTTGCTCCTGACCTAACGTAATCTTTGTGAATATGTTTAGGAACATCTATATAATTTTCTTTTCAAATTGCTATAACTATATATTCATTTCAAGAATTGAAAGTATCAAAATTCGAACCTGCTGCTTTTAGGTAAACTAGCATAGAATGGAAGGCAAGTAGACCTGCTATGTATAAAAAAATTTCGCCGACCATTAAGGTTGGAAACCAGCCAATATCTTTCGCGTAAAGCAATAGAGTTATAGCTAACATTTGTGAACCGGTTTTTAATTTGCCAATCTTCCCAACCGCTACTTTGGATCTTTGACCTATTTCAGCCATCCATTCTCTTAAGGCCGATACCGCGATTTCACGACTAATTATTAGAATAACGACAATTACGAGCACATTGGGATTAATAGCGGTATTTTGAATTGATTGATTGCTAATAATCAATATGAGAACTACAGTCACTATAAATTTATCTGCCACTGGGTCAAGAAACGCTCCTAACTTAGAGGTTTGCTTTAATCGGCGAGCGAGAAATCCGTCTAAGTAGTCGGTAAAACTAACAACAATAAATATTAATGCTAGCCATAAACCGTCTACTTCAATAAGATATAAAGCAATAATTATTGGCACGAAAATAATTCGTGAAAATGTTAATATGTTAGGTATGTTACTAATCATTGATCGTTATTTACGAAGACTTTGATAAATAGTCTGAGCTAGATTAGCGCTTATTCCCTTTACTCGCGAAATCTCTTCAGCACTAGCGTTTTGAATGGAGGTCAAGCCACCAAAATGAACCAGCAAGGCCCGACGTCTTTTCGCTCCTACACCTTCAATATCCTCTAATATTGAATGTTTGTTAGCTAGAGATCGTTTACGTCTGTGGCCCGTCAAAGCAAATCTATGTGCTTCATTCCTTATCTCTTGAACGAAATTCATTGTCACTTTATCTAATATTTTAAGTTTTGGTTTTTCGTTTTCGATGACGTAGATTTTGTCAAATTTTGGATTTCTTCCATGGCCTTTTGCTATTCCAGCTATCGCTATCTTTTCAAGGCCTAAGTTCTCAATGATTTTCTTAGCAATATTCAATTGTCCTCTACCTCCATCAACTAAAATAACACCCGGTAAGGTAGCCATGGTCTCGTTGAGATGTACCTTTTTTAATCTCCTTTCCAGCATATCTTTAATCGCTCCATAATCGTCACCACTCTTCACAGTTTTGATATTAAATCGTCGATATTGAGATCTGTCTGGCCCCATTTTGTTAAACACAACTTTAGATCCAACAATAGCATTACCACTAATGTGACTTACATCATAACATTCAATACTTTCTATTGTTCCTCTAATTCCAAGTGTTTTGTATAAAGCATTAAACTTATTTCTATAATTTTCTCTACTTTCCTTGTAACGCTCTAAGTATTCCATCGCTTGATCATGCGCATTCGCTAAAGCTTTAGCTCGTTTACCTCGAACGTTAGTTTTAATCTCTATTTTATGTTCCGATATTTTCATTAGATATTCTGGTATTTCTCGATTAATCTCACCGACAGAGGGAACAATGATTTCGTGAGGCACCGTATTTCTACTGTAAAATTGAGGAATGAAAGCTTCCAAAACCATTTTAGAATCCTCCCCTAAGGTTGGTCGAAATGTGTAGTATCGATGACCATTAATGTCGCCAAATCGAATGAACAAAATACAAATTACCACTACTCCATCCATCTCATCCAAACCAAAAACATCAATATTTTTATTTTTCGGAAAAATATTTCCTTGCCGCGATTGAAGCTCCCGCAACGCTGAAATACGATTACGATAATTAGCTGCCATTTCATAATCTAATGAATAAGATGCTTCCATCATACGTTGTTCAAATATTTTAGATAAGAGATTGCTTTGTCCTTTTAACAGCATTATTACTTCTTTTACGTCTTGATGATAAGCGCTTTTTGTTATGAAATTAACACAGGGAGCTGAGCATCTTTTAATTTGATATTGGAGGCAAGGACGGCTCCGATTTGAAAAATAACTATTACTACATTGGCGGACCGGAATTAGTTTTTGAATTTGTGACAAGATATTCCTGGCCGCTCCTACGCTTGAATAAGGACCGAAAAATTGACCATTCTTTCTAATCCGGCCGCGATAAAAAGTGATTGATGGGTAAGGGTGATCTGTTGAGACATTTATATAGGGATAGCTTTTATCGTCTCTAAACACAATGTTGTATCGAGGGCGTTTCTCTTTTATCAATCGATGTTCTACTATCAACGCCTCATGATTGGTTTGAGTATTAATAATATCAATCTTATTTATTTTCTCTACTAACAATCTAGTTTTTCCTGGCAGATTACGAGTACTGAAGTATGTCGTCAAACGGTTTCTTAGGTTTTTTGCTTTCCCCACGTACAAACAATTCTCATCTGTATCTAACATGATATAGACCCCTGAACTACGACTAACGTTCCGAAGAAACGCTTCACTGTCGAAAGTAATTTCCTCCTTCTTTTTAGGCATTATTTAGAATATCTCTTGCTGTTAGGTTAACAACCTACTACACTTATTTTTCCAGACATTCTATTTTAGCGCCATGAAGATTTCAGCATCTGAAGTACGTATAGGGAATTTATTAGAATACCAAGGAAAATTGTATCGAGTTCTGAGGAAAGATCACGTTAAACCTGGCAAAGGTGGTGCTTTTGTTCAACTTGAACTGAAAGAAAATGATGGCGGATCTAAACTTAATGAGAGATTCAGATCTGAAGACAAAGTTGAAAAAGCTAGAGTAGAACCGAGACAGATGGAGTATCTGTATTCAGATGAAACTGACTATGTTTTCATGGACTTAGAATCCTATGAGCAAATTCACTTGAATTCACAGTCATTTAATATTAAATCCGAATATTTGCTACCAAACCAAGAAGTACAAGTAAATTTTTATAATGATCAGCCAATAGGTATGGAGATCCCTTCCGTTGTGACTTTAACAGTTTCTGAGACAGAAGTAGCCATCAAAGGTCAAACGGCATCTGGATCTGGAAAACCTGCAACTTTAGAAACTGGTTTGCGAGTTATTGTTCCAACTTTTGTCGAATCAGGAGACAAGATTCGTGTCAATACCGAAACTGACGAATATATAGAGCGAACGGATTAGCTTAAATCTCTGAATGGTTTGATAGTTTTGAACAGACCTATGCTGCCCATCAAGATAAGATTGTAAGCATGTCTGTAAGCGTTTGTATTCAAATTGTGCGGATCGCATATCTCCATACCCTTATGTTGCAGTGAAAAATCAAGCAAAAGATATAGATTTACATAACTTCGAGTATGGAATAACGCCTGAATATCAGAAATATTTTTGTTATCCATGCCTATAACGTAATCGTAAGTAGAAAGATCATCTGGATTAATTGATTTCGCATAATGGCTTGAAACATCAATTTTATTTTCAGCAGCAATCTTTACCGTATTCTCATGTGGTCTAGCTCTGATTTTTTCCACATGGGTTCCTGCTGATGCTACCTTAAGAGTTCTGTTTAACTTATTGGTCCCTATCATTTTCTGAAATATAGATTCAGCCAGGATTGATCTACATGTATTTCCCCGACAAACAAACAGAACCTTTTTCATATGTTATCTACTTGGTTATAGGGAGGCAAAATACATTCGCGCTTTTTCTAAATCCTTAAATGTATCGATACCAGGCCCTGAAGGCGTAGCGGCATCACTCACTATAATACGCTCTCCATACCAAAGGGCCTTCAACTGCTCAAGCATCTCTTGATTCTCTATAGGGCACGAATCTTTACGCGCGAGCCTTGTAAGAGCACCCACTCTATATCCGTAGAGACCTATGTGACGAGCGGCGTTAGCTGGCAGGTCTATATTCTGTTTAGTTTTTGAAGTGATTCGATTAAAAGGTATTGGTGACCGCGAAAAATATAATGCAAAATTATTGGCGTCACGTACTACTTTCACGACATTGGGGTCTAAATAATTCTCGATCTTTTTAATCCGTTCACATATGGTAGAAATGGTAGCTTCAGGAGTCTCTGACAAAACTTTAACAACTTGTTCAATTATCTTATTAGGAGTCCCTGGCTCATCACCTTGCAAATTAAGAATGATCTCATCATCATCAAAACCCATTAATTCTACCGCCTCAGCTACACGATCAGTTCCAGATTCATGATCATATCTACTTTTGTAAACTTGACCGCCAAAGGATTGCACTTCTTCAATAATTAGATCGTCGCCTGTAACAATCGTGGTAGATATAGCTGAACTATTAATAGCACAATCGTAGACACGTTCTATCATTGTTTTTCCACATATATCCAGAAGAGGCTTATTCGGAAGTCGTTTTGAACCCAATCTTGCAGGTATGAAGATATGAAATTTCGGTGTCACGTAAATTACCCTTATCTTTTTAGCTTTTCAAGCAAGGCTACTGTAAAATCGTTTTCGATTTCAATTGATTGCGGAATTACCCACCAATCGATTTGAGCAAATTGCCTACATTTGATCGCATCTTTACTCGTCATGAATAATCTTGAGGAATTAAATTTACATAAATCCTCTGGTTTATATAGGTAATGATCAGGATAGTAATGTTTTCGAACTTTAACTCCAGCATTGTTAAGATCATCAAAAAACCTATCGGGATTTCCGATGCCACAGATAGCATCAATCGTTTCTTGCTCGAAAGTTGATAGCTCCTTTTTTTTTCCATCGAGAAGACGAACGGCGTATGTAAGGGTTCCCGACATGGAATATTCGTTTTTCATTTTTGAACCACCATTCACTACCACCAAATCTATTTTGTTTAACCTGGAAGCCGATTCCCGTAATGGACCAGCCGGAATAAGATGGCCATTACCAAAACGTCTTTTTCCATCTACGACAGCAATTTCGATATCACGAGCCAATTGAGGATGTTGAAGCCCATCATCACTGATGATGGTATCAATTCGTTCATTATTCAAGAGAGCGTAACAACCCCGGATCTTGTTGGAATCAATTACTACAGGGCATTTCGTTTCTTCTAGTAAGAGTAACGCTTCATCGCCAGCCAACAAAAAACTATCTTCCTTAGTTATTAGATGTGGGAGGTTTTTCATTTTTCCACCATACCCCCGACAAATTATCCCTGGAGAATACCCATTTTTTAAAAGACTACGCACAATTTCTATTACCAGTGGTGTTTTTCCAGTCCCACCAACAGTGAGGTTGCCTACAACGATAACTGGGACATCGAGTTTTTTAACCTTTAGGATGCCAATTCGATACAGCATGTTTTTAGTTTGCAGTAAGGTCCAATAAAAAATTTCCAACGGAATAAGGATATAAAA
Source organism: uncultured Acidiferrobacteraceae bacterium (assembly GCA_964343365.1). GTDB lineage: Bacteria > Pseudomonadota > Gammaproteobacteria > Arenicellales > UBA868 > CAJXWH01. The sequence continues at coordinate 10,777 of CAYFJI010000024.1, read as the reverse complement.
AATAACATTTTTTTTGTACCATAATTTATCAATTAATCGAAAGATCATTCGGATAGGGAATCAGTTGATGCTTTTCTATCTTGTTCTTGATAGAGAGTTGCGTAGAATCCGTTTTTAATAATCAAAGAGTTATGGGTACCAGATTCAATAATTTCACTATCTTTCATTACATATATGCAGTCAGCATCAACAACAGCTGACAATCGGTGTGCAATGATTATCACACTTTGTTTAGCAGAAAATTCTTTTATCACCGCCCTCATTTGACTTTCAGCAATGTTATCCAACGCTGATGTGGCTTCATCTAGGATTAAAAATGGAGTGTCTGAATAAAGTCCTCGAGCTATAGATATTCTTTGCCGCTGTCCCCCCGATAGTTTAGAACCTTGTTCTCCGATACCGCTTCCTGTTTTATGAAAGGTTTGAGATAAATTATCAATCTGAGTCGCTCTAGCGACGGTGTCGTAGCGAACACCATCTTTAACCCTACCATAAAGAACGTTGCTTTGAACTGTGTCATCAAACAGTACGGTGTCTTGCGGTACGTAAGCGATGTTACGACGTAAAAAAGAAAGCTCGTATTCGTTAATGGGTAAGCCATCAATTAATATTTCACCGGAGAAGTTTGAATAAAAGCCTAATAAAAGTGACCCGATCGTTGTTTTCCCGCTTCCTGATGTCCCGACAAATGCGATTGTTTGACCTGGGCGCAGGCTAAAGGATATCTTTGATAAGACGAAAGGTTTGTCCTCTGCGTATCGAAATGATACATCTTTGAAGTCTATGGATCCTTTTATAGTTCTATTTGTAATAAGACCAGCCTTCTCTTCAGATTCTGCATCTAGGATTTCAAATACGCTAGTTGCCGCAGCTATCCCTGTTTGCAGAAGTTCGTTAATCATTGCTAATCTTTTGATGGGCGCCATTAACATCAAAATCGCGGCCAAATATGATGCAAACGTTCCAGGCGTTACCAATTCATCACTTTGACCTGTCATTGCGATATAAATTATGCCAGACACAGCTACTCCTACAATGATAAGTAACAATGGCACGCTGGCCGCTCCAATAGCTACTTTTCGTATTGATTCCTTCTGGTTCCAGTAATTAAATTCCTGGAATCTGTTTTCCTCGTAATCATAGCTGTTATAAGATTTAATTAATTTTTGACTCTCGAAGCTTTCTTTAGAAGACCCCGCAATTCTCCCCATCGATGCCTGTATTTTTTTACTAGTCTTTCTGAATTTTTTGCTAGCGATTTGCACAATTAATGTTGCAATTGGAGTGATCACAAGAAAGATAACCGTCAATTTCCAATTTAGAAATGCTAACCACCCAAGCAATGCTACAATTAATAATGAATCTTTTATGAGCACCCTGAGCGCCAAAGTGGTAGCTTGTGCAATTTGTTCTAGATCATATATGAGTTTCGCAACAAGCTGTCCCGATGAATTATGGTCAAAATAGGTGGTAGGTAATCTCAGAATTTTATTAAAAATTTCTGATCGTAAGTCATATATAACTTTACGACCAATCCAACCAATACTGTATTGGTCAGCAAAGGAGCCTAACCCTCTGATAAAGAATGCGCCTATTAATAATATTGGCGTTAAAGTTATTACTTGGGTGTTCCTTTCAACGAAACCCCCATCCATGATCGGCTTAAGTAACGCAGCAAAGGATGCTTCAGAGAGAGCAACAACAATCATTCCAAAAATTCCGCTAATAAAAACCCATTTATAGGGCAATGCATAGGAAAGCAATCTTCTATAATTTTGCATTTAAGTAGCACTTTTTAGAGATGATATTGTATTTATTTGAGGGTTCCATTTTTCAGTTGGTAGATTCGATCAGTTTTTTTTGCGAAGCTGTAATCATGTGTCGCTATAATTAGCCGGACGCCTTCTGTTCTATTTAATTCAAACAATAAGTTCTGGACCGTATTTGCATTTTCTTGATCTAAATTACCTGTTGGTTCGTCAGCTATAAGATAAGTAGGTTTACTTACTAAAGCTCGAGCAATAGCAGTTCTTTGTCTTTCGCCTCCTGACATTTGCCCAGGCTTATGTCCGAAACGATTCGACAAACCCGTCTTTTTCAAGATTTCTCTTGCTCGATTTATTGCCGACATCCTATTGCTACCGCTAATAAGCAGTGGCATTGCAACATTTTCTTCAGCAGTAAATTCAGCCAATAAGTGATGAAACTGATATACGAAACCAAAGGTTCTATTACGCATTATATTTTTTTCTTTCTCGGTCAAGCTATTCAAAGATAGACCCGCAACTGTGATTTCCCCAGTTGTAGGTAATTCAAGGCCTGCCAATAAATATAGTAAGGTACTTTTTCCACATCCTGAGGCACCAACAACAGAAATTGCATTTTCATTGCTAAGAGTTAGGTCAATTCCCTTGAGAACCTCCACAGGAGTGCCCACGGTTGAAAAAACCTTGGTTACTTTACTACAAATAATCTTTTGATTAGACAAGCTATGCATGACGTAATACTTCAGCTGGCTGAGTTCGCGAAGCTCTCCATGCCGGGTAAAGTGTTGCAAAAAGACTAAATAAAAATGACGTGATCAAAATTATCAAGACATCGGCCCACTGTAGATCCGATGGAAAATCAGATATGATATATATACTTTTAGGAAAAAATTCAATTCGAAAAACGTGTTCTATGGTGGAAATAATTGCGTCAATATTTATAGCGGTTACAGTTCCTACTACGCCCCCGATAATTGTACCAACTAATCCAATGAGTGTACCTTGAACGATAAAAATACACATAACACTTCGCGTGCTTAAACCAAGAGTTCTTAATATTGCGATATCTTCTTTTTTATCAACAACTACCATAACCAATGTTGAGATCACATTAAATGCAGCTACTGCTACAATTAAAAGAAGGATCAAGAACATTACTCGTTTTTCTACCTGTAATGCTCTAAAAAAGTTACGGTGTTGTTGGGTCCAATCACTCAGATGAAAATTATCTCCAAGAATTTGGCTTAGTTTTACGTTAATAAGTGGTGCATTGTAAACGTCTGTTAGTGAAACTCTTAAGCCATTAACCATGCCTTGTGTTCGCAGAAATTGTGCTGCATCATCGATATTTATTAATGCTAATGTATTATCATATTCATACATTCCGAGCTCAAAGATTCCACTAACCGTAAATTGTTTCAATCTGGGTAACATACCAGCTATACTGATATTTACCTCTGGCGAAATAACTGTGACCTTGTCTTCAACTTTCAAATTAAGCTTTTCGGCTAAATTAGACCCCAAAAGAATTTGCCATTTTTTTTTGCTAAAGCTCTCTTCGTTACCTTCAATTAATTTATCAAAGATATTTGATACTGTTTTCTCATGAGCGGGAGTTACCCCCTGAAGTAATGTACCTGCTGTCCTGTTTCCATTTGCCAGCATTGCCTGTGAATTGATGAAAGGAGCTACCCCAGATAAGCCTTCGACATGCTTCACCCTGTTAGCTATATTTTGCCAATTAACCAACATACCTTGATTTCCAGTGATAGTTATATGTGACGCAACTGTTAGAATTCGTTCTCTTAGCTCTTTCTCGAACCCGTTCATCACTGATAAAACAGTTATCAATGCCCATATCCCGATAATAATTCCCAACATTGATATCAGAGAAATGAAGGAGACGAAACCATCACGGTTTTTACCAACCAAGTAACGAAACCCTATCAATAATTCCAAGGGGTATTTCATTTAAAAAAAATTAGGTATAAAAATTAGAAACTCATTGAAAAAAAATTTTGGTTCCCTCATTTTTCTGGCCGTAAATGAGGAAACAATAAAACGTCACGTATAGAAGGTTGATCGGTCAACAACATAACAAATCTGTCAATTCCTATGCCCCCTCCAGCATTTGGTGGCATGCCGTATTCTAAAGCCGTAATATAATCTTCATCATAAAACATTGCTTCATGATCGCCTGTTTCTTTAGATTGAGCTTGTTTTTTAAATCTCTCAGCTTGATCTTCTGAGTCGTTTAATTCAGAAAAACCATTAGCTATTTCTCGCCCCGCAATAAACAGCTCGAAGCGGTCAGCAACGTTAGATTTTGAATCACTCCGGCGCGCTAGCGGCGATACATCGATAGGATAGTCAATTATAAAAGTGGGTTGAATTAGTTTTGATTCCACGGTGGCATCAAAAATTTCAATCAATAATTGGCCTTCGGCAGGTTGGTTAGTGTCGGTTAGTCTTAATCCTAGTCTATTGCATATATTTTTTAAAGTTCTTACATCTGCTGTATCAGCATCAGTTATATCATTATTAAATTGTATTACTGCGTCCCGTAGAGTGATTCTTTCAAAATCTTTTTCAAAATTGAGTTCAAAATTCTGGTATTGGATTTCTAGAGTATCATGGACATCTTGAACCACATAGCGGATCATCTTTTCAGTAAAATCCATATAATCACAATAGTCAAGATACGCTTCATTATATTCAAGCATAGTGAATTCGGGATTATGTTGAGTACTTAATCCTTCATTTCGGAAATTACGATTTAACTCGAAAACTTTATCAAAACCACCTACAAGACATCTCTTTATTGCCAGCTCTTGAGCAACTCTTAGGTATAGTCTCATGTCGAGAGAATTATGATGTGTAACAAAAGGTCGCGCATTAGCGCCACCTGGTATCGGAAGAGTAATGGGAGATTCGATTTCAAGATAATCGTGCTCAACTAAAAATTTTCTAAAGGCATTTAGTATTAATGCTCTAGTCCGAAAAACCTTCCTTGTTTCATTATTTGCAATTAAATCAACATATCGCTGTCTATATTTTGTCTCGATATCGTTTAGGCCGTGATATTTGTCTGGCAATGGATGCAAGGATTTAACCAATAATTGAATTTCTTCTGCTCTGAGACTAAGCTCTCCTGTCCGTGTGCGAAACATAACACCGTTGACGCCGATAATATCTCCAAGATCATAATCCTTAAATGCGTTATAAGACTCTTCAGAAATTTGTTGTTTCTGAACATAGACCTGGATTTCACCGCTTCCATCTCTAATGTTGATGAAGCTTGCCTTCCCCATGAGCCGACGTGACACCAATCGTCCAGCTAAACTGATCTTTGTTTTTTTCTCGTTAAGGTGATCAGAATCTAAATGAATAAAATTTTTCAATAAATCAGAAATTTGATAGTTTCGTTTAAAGTTATTTGGGTAAGGATTAACACCGCTTTCTCTGAGTGCATTAAGCTTTTTTCGACGTAAAAGTTCTTGTTCGCTAAACTCATCAGTATAATTTTTATCGTTCACGAAATTAAAGTCCTGCTTTCAAGCTAGTTTCTATGAATTGATTTAGATCTCCATCTAAAACCACCTGCGTGTTTCGAGTCTCATGCCCTGTTCTTAGGTCTTTGATTCTGGATTGATCTAAAACATAGGAGCGTATTTGCTGACCCCAACCTATATCAGCTTTTGCTTCCTCGAGCAATTGCTGCTCTGATCGTTTTTTTCGAATTTCTGCTTCATACAGGCGCGCTCGTAACATCATCATTGCTTCTGCTTTATTACGATGCTGTGATCGATCATTTTGACACTGAACTACAATTCCACTAGGGCGGTGTGTAATTCGTACGGCAGAATCAGTACGATTAACATGCTGACCGCCTGCGCCACTGGCTCTGTATGTATCTATCCGCAGATCAGATGGATTAATCGTTATCTCTATACTATCGTCAATTTCTGGATAAGCGAATACTGAGGCAAAGGATGTGTGCCTCCTATTTCCTGAATCAAATGGAGATTTTCTGACTAATCTATGAATTCCAGTTTCCGTTCGCAAATGACCATATGCATAGTTTCCAACTATTTTTATGGTAGCACTTTTAATGCCTGCTACATCCCCTTGGCTTTTTTCAATAATTTGTTGTTCGAAACCACTTGATTCCGCCCATCGTGAATACATCCTAAGTAACATTTCCGCCCAATCCTGAGCTTCAGTCCCTCCTGATCCCGCTTGGATATCTAGAAATGAACTCAGTTTATCGGCTTCACCAGAAAACATACGCTGGAATTCTAAGCGTTCTATTTTATTCAAAAGCTCCTGCATCTCAGTCTTTAGTTCAATAACCATACCTAAATCATTTTCATTTCGGGCTAGTTCTATCAACTCCAGATTTCCTTTTGCTTGATTATCGAGCTGATCCAGGCCGTGCACTATTTCCTCAAGTCGAGACCGCTCCTCATTTAATGATTGAGCAAGCTCCAAATTGCTCCATACAGAAGAATCCTCTAAACGTAAAAGAACTTCTTCTAAACGCTCTTTTTGACCAGTGTAGTCAAAGATACCTCCTCAGAGCGTTAATTCTCTGGGAAAAATTATCTAGCGACTTTCGGAGATCATTGATGCTATCCATAAGAATGCCTACCGCAATTATTGGGTCAATTTTATACTAAAAAGATACCAGATTTGTTAGGGCTTGACTCTTGCACTAATATCGATTTTATATTTTTTTGTAAAAAGGCTGTGATTGACTTGCGTCTTTTGCTAGCATCAGTCACAATTCCTCTTCGCTGTTACTGTATTTCATCAAGTAAATCGATATCTTTTGTCATCTAAAATATGAAAGTCTGTATACCTCGGGAAAGCAATCCTAACGAAAAACGGGTTGCGGCTACCCCTGAAACTATAAAGATAATTCTAAGCTTGGGTTTTGAGGTTTTAATTGAACAAAATGCGGGCATTAATGCCGGATTTTCGGACGATGCGTATTTTAAAGAAGGGGCTATTATCGTTCAAGACTCTAGTGATTTATGGAAGCAAGCTGACATCCTCCTTAAGGTCCAGCCACCTAGTTACGGAAATGAGGCAGGCCAAAATGAACTTCAACAGTTAAAACCAGGTCAAACGGTGATAGGGTTTTTGTCACCGTCACAAAATATAGCGCTCTTGCGGGAATTTGCCAAAAACGGCATAAATGCGATTGCCATAGATGCGGTGCCTCGTATTTCTCGTGCCCAAAAACTTGATGCGCTTAGTTCAATGGCTAATATTGGAGGCTACAGAGCCGTAATAGAAGCTGCCCACCATTTCGGGCGATTTTTCACGGGGCAAATGACTGCAGCAGGAAAAGTGCCTCCCGCAAAATTTCTTGTAATTGGCGCAGGTGTTGCGGGCCTGGCTGCTATTGGAGCCGCTACCGCCATGGGCGCAGTTGTTCGGGCATTCGATACACGCCCTGAAGTCGAAGATCAAGTTAAAAGCATGGGAGCTGAGTTCCTTTATATTGATCTTGAAGAAGAGTCCGATGGAGGCGGCGGTTATGCCCGAGTAATGAGCAAAGAATTTGTAGCTGCTGAAAAAAAACTTTTTGCCCAGCAATCTAAAGAGGTAGACATTATCATAACTACCGCGCTAATACCTGGCCAACCTGCTCCTAAGCTTATAACAGAAGATATGGTTAAGCAGATGAAGCCAGGCAGCGTCATTGTTGATTTAGCAGCCGAACAAGGAGGTAATTGTGAAGTAACAAAGCGAAATCAAGCGATTAAATTGTACGGTATCACTGTTATCGGATACACCGATCTCTCAAGTCGGATGGCTTCACAGGCAAGCCAACTTTATGGAAATAATCTCGCAAATTTATTGTCTGACCTTTGCCCGAAAAAAGACGGGTTAATTGATCTAAATATGGAAGATGATGTTGTGAAAGCTATAACTATAGTAAATAAAGGCCAAGTGAATTGGCCGCCACCGAATATTAAAAAGAGCCAAAAAATTGAGAAAATACCAAGCACTGTTCAAGCGGAAAAAAAAGAGAACAAAAAGATAACTCCGAATAAATCCAAGCGAATCTGGAAAAGCTTGGTTGGTATGGCAATTACTCTTGCATTAATTTTAGGGCTTGGAGCAATAGCACCGTCTTCTTTCATGGGTCACTTTACGGTTTTTGTGCTTGCAATTTTTGTGGGGTGGCAAGTTATTTGGAATGTAAAACCGGCTTTACATACACCCCTAATGAGCGTTACAAATGCTATCAGTGGTATCATCGTAATTGGTGCATTGCTACAAACAAATACGAATTCAAACCTTATTCTAGCTCTTGCTGCTTTTTCCATATTGATAGCAAGCATTAATATCAGTGGTGGTTTTTTTGTTACACAACGAATGCTTCGTATGTTTCGTAAAGAGGAAGATTGATGTCTATAGAAATCCTTTCTGCATCGTATATTGGTGCTAGCATCCTTTTTATCCTAAGTTTGGGTGGGCTCAGTAACCAAGAGTCGGCGCAACGAGGAAACATTTTTGGTATTGCAGGAATGGGACTAGCTATTATCGCAACGATTTTCAGCGCTAAAGCTGGCAATCATCTATTGATCTTAATTATGATTACCGCTGGTGGAATGATTGGCCTGCTGATTGCCAGACGGGTAGAAATGACTGCAATGCCCCAACTGGTGGCAATTTTACACTGCTTAGTTGGGCTTGCAGCGGTAATTATTGGTTTAGCAAGTTTTTTAGAGCCAGCAGTAGAATATTCAGGCGTGGAAAAGACTATACATGACATTGAGATTTATATTGGAGTGCTGATAGGGGCGGTAACATTTACTGGTTCAATCGCAGCATTTGGTAAATTACAAAGTTGGATTTCGAGTTCGCCATTATTGATACCTGGCCGGCACGTCCTTAACATTATTATTGGAATTGGCTGCCTAATACTAGGCTACTTGTTTGTAACTTCTACCGATTTACTGCCTCCCATCGCCCTGTTGCTCATAATGGTTGCTTTCGCCTTGTTTTTCGGTATCCATATGGTTCTAGCAATCGGGGGTGCGGATATGCCGGTCGTTATTTCAATGCTAAATAGTTATTCTGGTTGGGCCGCAGCTGCAACGGGTTTCATGCTAGCAAATGATCTTTTAATTGTGGTGGGAGCCTTGGTTGGCAGCAGTGGTGCCATTTTGAGCTACATCATGTGTAAAGCAATGAATCGAAGATTTTTGGCAGTCATACTCGGGGGTTTTGGTACGAGTAGTACTACAGCATCACATTCAGATCACAATGGCGAAGCCGCATCGATAAGCTCGATACAGGCTTCAAACTTACTTTCTGGAGCTAAATCTGTCATAGTTGTCCCAGGTTATGGAATGGCCGTGGCCCATGCGCAACATAGCGTCTCAAAACTGATTACAGATCTTAGAAAAGCAGGTATCAAAGCCCGATTTGCGATTCATCCAGTTGCTGGTCGAATGCCGGGGCATATGAATGTACTGCTCGCGGAAGCGAAGATTCCATATGATATCGTCTTAGAAATGGATGAAATAAATTCTGATTTTAATGAAACAGACATAGTGTTAGTCATCGGAGCAAATGATATTGTTAATCCCGATGCAGAAGACAATCCCAATAGTCCAATCGCAGGTATGCCCGTTTTGCAGGTTTGGAAGGCAGAGAGAACCATCGTCTTGAAGCGAAGTATGGCAACTGGCTACGCTGGAATTGATAACCCTCTATTTTATAAAGCTAACACCCGAATGTTGTTTGGAGATGCAAAAGAAAGCATTGAGGCAGTTCTTTTAAACCTCTAGTCAAACTGTGTACCTAAGACCTCTTTCATAAGGCTGCCAATCTCAGCTGGATTCTCACTAACGTGTACACCAGCTTCTCTTAGCGCACCAATCTTTCCTTTAGCCGTACCTTGCCCTCCAGAAATTATTGCCCCAGCATGCCCCATTCGTTTGCCTGATGGTGCAGTTAATCCAGCAATGAACGCTACCACTGGTTTTTTCATATTTTCTGATATCCACTCAGCACACCTTTCTTCATCATTACCGCCAATCTCACCACACATTACGACAGCTTTGGTTTGCTCATCCTGGTTGAACGCCTCTAGTATTTGCCTATGCTTAAGCCCATTTACTGGATCTCCGCCGATACCGACACACGTTGATTGGCCGAGGTTTAGTTTGGTCAGTTGATCCACTACTTCATAGGTTAATGTTCCGGAACGTGAGACGACACCTATACTGCCTGGATGATGAATATATCCTGGCATTATTCCTACTTTTATTTCGCCAGGAGTAATGATACCAGGACAATTGGGGCCGAGCAGAATACTTTTACTATTCCTGATTTTTTCACTAATCCTAACCATGTCTAGAACTGGAATCCCCTCCGTGATACATACAATCAATCCAATCTCTGCCTCCACCGCCTCTTCAATTGCAGCGGCTGCGTATCTAGGTGGGACATAAATGACTGATACATCACAATCGACAGCGTGTTTTGCATCCCTTACTGAATCATATATTGGAATTCCTTCAAATACTTGCCCTTTCTTCCCTGGAGTTACTCCAGCTAAAAAGCAACTCTGTCCATTGGAATAATCGAGGCAGAATTTAGTATGGAAACTACCTGTTTTTCCAGTGACCCCTTGGGTAACTACTCGACTCTGTTTGTTAACGAGAATAGACATTTTAGATGATGTTTTTTGAAGAAATTGCTAGTCTAGCTGCTTCATCCATGGTTGTTGCCAAAATAAAATTAATTCCTGATAATCTTAGTATTTCACGGCCTTCTTTGACATTAGTGCCCTCTAATCTAACAACAAGTGGGTGCTTGAGATTAATTGCTTTCACCCCCTCGACTAACCCCGAAGCAATGACATCGCACCGCATAATTCCCCCGAAAATATTCACAAGAATTACTTTGATTCCGCCCTGTTTTATCATTAATTCTAATGCTAGTGCCACTTGATTAGCTGTGGCACCCCCACCTACATCCAGGAA
>CAYFJI010000023.1:0-23265 GCA_964343365.1 uncultured Acidiferrobacteraceae bacterium | reverse complement strand
CTAACATTTTTTTTATCTCTGGGATAGCGCGGGCTGGATTTAAACCTTTAGGACATGTGTTTGCGCAATTCATAATTGTATGACACTTATACAAACGAAACGAATCTCTTAAATATTCTAAACGTTCATTACGAGCGTCGTCACGGCTATCTACTAGCCAACGGTATGCCTGCAAAAGAATAGCGGGGCCTAAATATCGATCAGAATTCCACCAATAACTTGGGCAGCTTGTGCTGCAACAAGCACACATAATACATTCATAGCTACCGTCTATTTTCTCACGATCCTCAATTGATTGTCGTGTTTCTAAGAGCTTTCCTGTGTTAGACGAACTAAAATTAATCCACGGCTTAATAGATTCATACTGTCGGTAGAAATGACTTAGATCGACTACTAAATCTTTTATTACTTCCATATGAGGCAAAGGATACACTTTTATTTCAGATTTTAATTCCTTGATAGGCGTAGTACAGGCCAATCTATTTGTCCCATTTATATTCATAGAACAAGAACCGCAAATACCTTCTCTGCAAGATCTTCTAAAGGCTAAACTTGGATCGTGAACAGTTTTAATATCTATTAATAGATCTAACAACATCGGGCCAGTTTTTTGTAATTCCATTTCAAAAGTGTCAATTCTTGGAACTTCATCACCATCTGGGCTCCAGCGATAAACCATAACCTGTATAGCCTTTTTTGAACGCTGCGTAAGCTGATAGGTGTTTCCTGTTTTGATTTTTGAATTTTTTGGTAATCTAAAAGACGCCAAAACTGAGTCTCCTAATAAGATCGTATATTCAATGGGATCAACTCTACATCTTTGGTTAATGTTTTCATGTGAACTTCTCGAGTATTAAGTTGCACTCGATTATCTGAGCTCCACCAAGCTAACGTATGTTTTAACCATTTTTCATCGTTTCTTTCAGGAAAATCTTCCCGAACATGCGCCCCACGACTTTCAGTCCGAAAAAGAGCTGCGCTTATCGTAACAATTGCCTGTTGCATCATATTTTCCAATTCAAATGCTTCTACCAAGTCAGTATTCCAGATTAAAGATCGATCTGTCACCTTAATATCAGTTAATTGTTTCACCAAAACCTCTAACTTAGTTAGGCCATTTTTCAGGCTATTTTCCTCCCGAAAAACAGAACAATCGTTTTGCATAATTTTTTGCATCTCAGTTCGAAGAGTAGCAACGGGATAAGGGCCATCCGCCATACGCATCATATTAAACCGTTGCATAGCTTTGTCGCTGTGCTCATCGAATATATTCCTCTGATATATCTCTTTACACAATATTGTCGCTTTTTTTGCAGCGGCACGCCCGAAAACAACTAAATCTAACAATGAATTAGAGCCTAAACGATTAGCTCCATGAACAGAAACACAAGCCGCCTCACCGATTGCCATGAGACCTATTACAGGAGTTTCTTTTCCATCTTTATCAAGTGTAAGCACCTCGCCGTCTAGATTAGTCGGAATGCCTCCCATATTGTAGTGGACAGTTGGGAGGACTGGTATGGGCTCCCGAGTGACATCAATACCAGCGAACACGCTAGCTGTCTCAGTAATACCAGGTAGCCGGTTGTGCAAAACATTTTTACCTAGATGGGCGAGCTGCAAATTGAGATGGTCTTTATCAGTTCCAACGCCATTGCCTTTTCTAATTTCGAGAACCATTGCTCGACTAACGACATCTCGAGATGCCAGATCTTTAGCATTTGGCGCATAAGCCTCCATAAATCGTTCGCCTTTTGAATTTGTTAGATACCCGCCCTCTCCTCGCGCACCTTCAGTAATCAAGCATCCTGAGCCATAAATACCAGTCGGATGAAACTGAATAAATTCCGTGTCTTGAAGGGGTAACCCAGCTCTTAGAACCATAGCGTTACCATCACCGGTGCAAGTATGAGCTGATGTAGCCGAAAAGAAAACACGGCCATATCCACCAGTAGCAAGTATTACAATTTTTGCTGAAAAACGATGAAAACTACCATCCTCAAGGCACCAGGCAATCACCCCAACGCATTGATTTTCTTCCATAATTAAATCTAGTACAAAATATTCGATAAAAAATTTTGTATTATGCTTTAGAGATTGCTGATAGAGCGTATGTAGTATCGCATGCCCTGTTCTATCGGCCGCACAGCAAGTCCTTATCGCCTGCCCTTCGCCATAATCAGTTGTCATGCCACCAAATGCCCGTTGCGCAATTCGACCATCGCTCGTCCGAGAAAATGGAACGCCATACTTTTCCAGTTCAATCACAGCTCCTGGCGCTTCTTTGCACATCATCTCTATAGCGTCTTGATCTCCAAGCCAATCAGAACCTTTGACAGTATCGTACATATGCCAACGCCAATCATCTTCGTTAACATTACCTAAAGCTGCGCTGATTCCACCCTGTGCCGCTACGGTATGGCTGCGAGTCGGAAATACTTTAGATATGCACGCAGTCTTTAACCCATCCTCAGCTAATCCTAGACATGCTCTTAATCCAGCACCTCCCGCTCCAACAACTACCACATCATATTTGTGATTAATTAGCTGGTAAGTTTTTTTCATTATTTAGTTATAATCAAAAAAATAATTAGAGAGATGCTCATACTAATAATGACTGTGACAAATACAGTTACGAAATTAAGAACGCGTTTAACTGCTCCTTTTGTATAGTCCTCTATAATTGCAACAAGCCCTAAATGTCCATGAATAAACATAGTTAAAAAGCTCAGCAAGACTAACGAGCTTGTCATAGGTGTAGAAATCCATTCCCGTGCTACTGAATAATCGCTAAATACATATTTGTTGCCAGCAAAAATTATCCACAGGGTTAGCGGAACTAGTAGAACCGCACTGACTCTTTGCCACACCCAATGTTTGGTACCATTTTTTCTTATTTTTTTTTCCATCTTAATTAATTATCAATTCGTAAACTTTATCCAGAAAAAAAAGATGATACCCAAAGTATTGTAGTTGCAACTGCGGAACCTACAACAACTAGCCACCCAGTTAGATAAACATTTTTTAAGTCATGGCCACTTCCGATATCCCAAAAAAGATGGCGTATTCCATTAAAAAGATGGTAGAACATAGAAAAACACCATGCGAATAGAATTATCTTTCCGGGAATCGTTTTTAAATTAGCTTGATATGCCGAAAAATATTGACTTCCTAAGGTCAATGAGCTCAGCCAGCCCAAAATAATGAACGCTCCTGCAAACAGAAAAATACCGGTAAATCTATGTAAAATTGACAGTATTGACGTCAGTTGAGGTTTATATATTTGAAGATGTGGCGATAATGGCCGGCTTGTTTCTTTCATCAATCGAAAACTGTAACGTTAGTACAGCCTTATGAGTCTAAAAATCAATACACCTACCGTTTTTTTCCCAATCACCATAACGAGTCGGATCAACTGAATTTTTATACTTTTCTTTAGATGAAAATTGATTAATTTCGCGCCCGTATTTTCGGATTCTTTCTTGCTCCGATCCGTTAGGATCGGAAGGTATTTTTTTCTCTAATGCTATTTTCACCGGAGGCTTTCTCTAGTTTATTGGACTGTATTTTCTACTTATTGACGCAAAAACTCAAGCCTTGAATATTTTTTTTTTAAAAAGCTAAAATAGCCTACACTTTAATTAAAACACTCCTAAATAAATCGATTAGGCCACCAAAGTAGAAGATAACTATGACTGAAAACTCACATAATTATAAGGGAAACCAAACTCTTGATCCATTAACTAAAGCGTTAACAGTGTTTGAATCAAGCCCAATTACGAAGTTAAAGTCAAAACAGGGGTTTTTTATCCCGATCGATAATCTTGGAGTGCTACGTATTTCTGGCCCAGATTCGTTGGAATTTTTAAACGCACAACTTACTGTAGATATCAGCACCCTTGAAAAGGGTAAACCCCTAATTGCTGGATACTGTAATCCAAAAGGGCGACTACTCTCTATAATATTAATAACACGGCTCCACGATGAGTACATTATTGTGACTGATTCCACAATCCTATTGAATCTTGAAAAAAAACTTAATATTTATATTCTTAGATTAAAGGTAACTCTGCAGATAGATAATTCACTAAAAATTTTTGGTTTAATAGGCCCACAAACATCTGATCTAATAGAAAAGATCAAGAAAAAATTGGAATACAATAATTCGGACTTTTCTACCATAATGCCAGAATTTGAGCACACCGGCTGGGAAAACCATTTAGGGACCTTGTTTGTAATGAGTTCTTCAAATTTATCCTCACTTCACTCGATTATTGATGAATTTACATTTAAAGAAACTACAAAACTTTGGAATTTATTTGAGATTAGATCTGGTACCCCGAGAGTTACAGTAACTACCTCCGAAATGTTTATACCTCAATCACTAAATTTAGACCTTCTCGGCGGGATAAACTTTCAAAAAGGATGTTATCCAGGACAGGAGATTGTAGCAAGAGTTCGTTATTTAGGAAAAATTAAGCAACGTATGGGACGCGCCCTCGTTTTAGATCATCCCACCCCACCGATAGGAACATCACTTTTTCTCGATCCATCAGGTAAAAAGCGTGCTGGAAATGTAGTTAACTCTGTTGAATTTTCAACAAAAACCGGAGGTGAACTCCTTGTAACGATACCAACTGGAATGGAAACCCAGTCCAAACTCTATTGGGATGGGTCGAAAGAAGGGATTACACTAACGCATACATACAAAACGTATGAGACATAGTTAGCCCTATTGTCTTAAGCAAACGTTTTTAATCGTTATTCGCACGAACAATTTGATAAAAACTTTCACCTTTCTTTATTAATCCAAGATCATATCGCGCCTTTCTTTCGATTGCTCCTGGTCGATTCTTTATATCAACAACATCCGCATGCAGGCTATTATTCTTGCTTCGAAGTTCTAGGTTTTCCTTTTGTATATTTTCAATCTGGATATTCATCTTATATAGATCAGCAACATTATTGTCACTGATCCAAAGAGAATATTGAAGAGATGCAAGTATTATCAGAGCAATAATAATTCCTAATGGCCTAATTATCTTAATTGCATTCATCTATCTAATATCTAAGACTTTAATTGAGGAAACGCTTCATACGCTGAATACAATGATGATTCACCTAACTCTTCTTCAATTCTAATCAACCGATTATATTTGGCAGTCCGCTCTGCTCGAGAAACCGATCCCGTTTTAATTTGACAAGGGCCAGACCCAACCGCTAAATCAGCTATCGTGGTATCTTCGGTCTCGCCCGAACGATGGGAAATTGTGATACCATAGCCAGCTTTTTTAGCCACCGAAATAGCTTCTAGCGTCTCAATGAGAGTTCCTATTTGATTCGGCTTTATCAGTACTGAATTGGCAACCCCTTTAGCGATTCCTTCTTTTATAATTCCTGGGTTAGTAACGAATAAGTCATCACCTGTAAGTTGAATGCGTCCGCCTAATTCATTGGTCAATGATGTCCAACCCTCCCAATCCGATTCAGCCATTCCATCTTCTATACTTATTATCGGGTAGCGTTTTGTCCAATCATTTAGAAGTTGACAAAATTTATTTCTACTCAAAGTACGGTTCTCAGAAATTAAATGGTATCTATTTTCTTCAAAGAATTCTGTGCTTGCTATATCTAAACCTATACTGACGTCCTTCTTTGCTTCGTAACCTGCTTTCTCAATTGCTGAAATAACATGACCGATAGCAGTTTCATTGGATTCGAGTTGTGGCGCGAATCCCCCTTCATCACCAACACCGGTATCTAAGTGGTTATCTTTCAAATGTTCTTTTAGTGTATGAAAAATTTCACAACCTATTCGCACCGCTTCTCTTAGATTACCAGCGCCTAATGGCAATATCATAAATTCTTGGAAATCTACGGAATTGTCCGCGTGAGCACCTCCATTTAAGATATTCATTTGTGGAACAGGCATATAATTGGGTGTCGAATTACCGAGAATGTCTGCGATATACCTATACAAAGGCAATCCCTGACTTACTGATTTGGCTTTAGCAAATGCCAAAGACACAGCAAGCATAGCATTAGCTCCCAATTTAGATTTAGTTTCGGTGCCGTCAAATTCAATCATTAAATGATCTAGTGTGGATTGATTAAATTTAGTTCCGTCGCATAAAAGATTCTTTAAATCTGTATTAATATTTCGAACGGCTTTAAGGACGCCTGCTCCTTTATACCTATCAGGATTCCTATCTCTTAACTCCGTAGCTTCTAACGAACCAGTTGATGCGCCAGATGGAACTGATGCCAATCCATTGCTTCCATCTTCTAAAATAATTTCACATTCGACGGTTGGCCTACCTCGCGAATCAATTATTTCCCTAGAATGTAGCGTCTTAATAGAAGTCATTTATATCAGTCCTTGGTTTTGCATCCAACTAACCCTTCGACGTACTAATTAGTTGGTTTTTGACTAATGCATCTAGTTTCAACAAATCTTCTAACAATTCTTGCAATTGGCTCAATGGCCAAGAATTTGGCCCATCACTAAGCGCTTTTTTCGGGTCGGGATGCACTTCCATGAAAATTCCTGCTACCCCAACTGCAACGGCAGCTCGAGCTAGAATTGGTATGTATTCACGCTCACCGCCAGAATGATTACCCTGGCTTCCCGGAAGCTGTACTGAATGAGTTGCATCAAAAACTACTGGGCATCTCGTTTTAGACATGATTTCAAGGCTACGCATATCAACTACCAAATTATGATATCCGAACGTACTGCCCCTCTCACATAACATTACATTTTCTCCGCTAATATCAGTGATTTTCTTTACCGCTGAACTCATTTCAAAGGGCGAAGCAAATTGTCCTTTTTTTAAATTTATTAACTTTCCAGTTTTAGCTGCCGCCTCTAATAAATCAGTTTGCCTGCATAGGAATGCTGGTATTTGAAGAACATCAACTACTTCACCTACCAACTGAGCTTGCTCGGGAAGGTGTATGTCAGTCAAGACTGGCAACTCAAATTCAGCCCTTATATCAGAAAGAATTTTTAACCCTTGTTCTAAGCCCGGTCCTCTGAATGATGTTCCAGAACTACGATTTGCTTTATCAAAGGAAGATTTGTAAATAACAAGTATGCCAAGTTTTTTTTCAATTTGTTTAAGAGTAGTTGCTACTTCAAGCGACTGCTCTCGGCTTTCGATAACACAAGGACCTGCTATGAGAAAGAGGGGATTATTCCGCCCCATAGGATAGCTATTAAGTTTCATGACTCCAATTAATATTTTTGTTTTCGTTTTTTATCGCGATAACTACATGCTGCAACTATAAAACTAGAAAATAGAGGATGAGCATCACGGGGCGTGGATAAAAATTCGGGATGAAATTGACAACCAATAAACCAGCTGTGATCGGGCAGCTCAATCATTTCCACCAGATCGTCTTCAGAAATACCAGAAACTACTAATCCTGCTGAAGTAAGTTTTTCAAGATAATCATTATTAACCTCATAGCGATGCCTGTGACGCTCGAATATTGTTTCACTTTGATAGATTTGAAAAGATCTAGTGTTAGGTGCGATATTTGTAATTTGTGCACCTAACCGCATAGTGCCCCCCAACTCATCTTCTTTTTTTCGGAATTCGCGATTACCATCTTTAGAGGTCCATTCGGACACCAGTGCTATAACAGGATGTGTGCAATTAGATGAAAATTCTGTGCTATTAACATCATTAAGACCAACAACATTTCTGGAAAATTCGATAACCGCGATTTGCAATCCCAGGCAGATGCCTAAGAATGGAATATCATGTTCTCTGGAAAATTTCACAGATTCAACCATACCTTCTATTCCTCTTTCACCAAAACCTCCAGGAATTAACACAGCATCAACTTTATTTAGCGACTGGGTTCCATGTTGTTCGATTGTTTCAGAGTCAATGTAAACTAGATTAACTTTGCATCGTTGATCACCTCCTGCATGCACCAATGCCTCTGACAGTGATTTGTACGAATCGTTAAGGCTGACGTATTTTCCCACCATAGCAATGGTAATTTCTTGAGTAGGCGAATCGATAGATTCTATTACTTTATCCCATTCACTCATATCGGCATCAGAAGCAGTAATATCTAGATGTTTAAGCACTGTAGTATCTAACCCTTGAGCCTGAAAATGACGAGGTATCGCATAGATATTATTCATATCATTCGCTGAAATGACTGAATCTACAGATACATTTGTAAATAGAGCAATTTTGTTTCGCTCTTCTACGGGTATTGGCAGGACAGAACGGCATAAAACAACATCTGGTTGAATACCGATACTCCTTAACTCCTTAACTGAATGCTGAGTTGGTTTAGTTTTAAGCTCTCCGGTTGATGCCAATTCAGGAACTAATGTTAAATGAATAAAAATCGTATTACTTTTTCCTTCTTCAATTCGTAGCTGGCGTATTGCCTCGAGAAACGGAAGTGATTCGATATCCCCTACCGTCCCGCCCACCTCTACGAGAGTTAAATCATATTCATTTGCTGTTTCTTTAATTCTTTCTTTTATTTCATTAGTTATATGTGGAATAACTTGTACGGTTCCACCTTGATATTCACCACGTCGTTCTTTCCTTATTACACGCTCATAAATTTGACCAGTCGTGAAATTATTTGCCTGGCTCATTTTAGTACGGACAAACCGCTCATAATGACCAAGATCCAGATCGGTTTCCGCTCCATCTTCTGTGACAAAAACCTCACCGTGCTGAAAGGGACTCATGGTACCCGGATCAACATTGATGTAAGGATCCAATTTTATGAGGGTAACTCGGAGATTTCGAGCTTCAAGCAATGCTCCCAAAGATGCTGAGGCAATGCCCTTGCCAAGTGAAGAGACAACTCCACCGGTTATAAAGGCCAACTTCATTGATTTTCCGTCGAAAATACCTGGCGCATTTAATTAGTAAACCAATTTAATACTACGGTTAAGCGTAATAACTATTATAACAAGTTGCTACGCCACAGCGACGGAACAGTAGGATAACAGACGCCTGCAAGAATCACAATCAATTTAATTCGAGGTAAAATATTACGTTTTATTAATTATGCTTCTTCGATAGAAAAATCTAACCCCTGCTCATAACTATTTACTGACAAACCCTCAGTATATCCAATTCCTGGCACGCAAATAACCTCGTCCTCTAATGTTAAAACTGGTATTCTATAACGCTCCCAAGGGGGAACGCCGAGTTCCTGAAATAATTTAGACAAGGATTTTGTTCGTCTTTTTTGGTTTAATCGGATTTTATGATTTTTTCGATAATTTCTAACAATTAAATTGTCAAGATTAAGGCTATCTTTTCGGAGACCGCTCCCCATCGTTTTAATTAGATTTAATTTGATGCCTATTTCGCCAAAATACTGCTGACTGGAACTCCATCGTCTTCGAATAATTCGGTTCGATTCATACTCCTGGACGGGAACAAGATAAAGATGCTGGCGATAACGTCGAAATTCTAATGTTCCCGATCTTAGGCATGCTTGATTCATTCGACAAGAGATTTTTAGCTGCCTAAGCAATTCAGTCAATTGTGAAGCAGATGGAACTTTGAAACCAGCCTTCTGAACCCAATAACGCAGTAAATTTTCTGATCTCTCCACTGAGATCGCGTTTAGATGACATATATTTATTCTTCCATAATTAAGAAATCTACAATTTAGCGCTTCCTCATGTAATTCACTAAAGTCATTTTTTCCGATTTCTTCCAATAACTTTTGCCCTCGTTGGAAATTCTTGGTTGCTCTATACATTACGAAAGGGCTTGAAGGCCATCTTGCTTGAATTAACGGTAAAATACTGCTACGTATGTAGTTTCTATCATAATTATCATCAGAATTACTTTCATCTTCAATCCATCTAAGGGAATTGGCCCGTGCAACTTCTAAGATATCCTTGCGAGTAACGCCGAGCAACGGTCGATATAATTTGCCATCCCCAAATTGACGGTTTGGCGCAATAGCTCCCAAACCCTTTATTCCACTACCTCGCAATAATCGGAACAGTAATGTTTCAATCTGATCATCCAAATGATGAGCCGTAACGAGGATATCGCCATTTTGAATTTCACGTTCAAACCATCGGTAACGTGCCATACGAAAAGAATTTTCTCGACCCCCACTATTTTTTTTTGACTGGGGACTTCTACCTATCCTGAGTTTGATATTTAAGTTAGTGCAAATTTCCTGACAGTGTCTTTCCCAAAAATCCGAATTTTCTGAATATTGATGATTAAAATGTAGAGCTACTATCTCTTTATTTGACTCCTTCAAACACCTCTGAAGTTCAACAAGCAAAACATGAGAATCAACACCTCCACTATATGCAACCAACACAGACTGTCCAGCTATGTATCCACTGAATTCGCGTATAGCGGAACGAACTATATTGCTACTACTAACAATGATTTCATCCATCTCTTTGATTCAGGTTTCAGAAAATATTCCGAATGATCTTAATTTATCATAACGATTATTAAGTAAATCTCTTGTATTCAGTTCCATAAGTTCTCCCAAATGACGTTTCAATGCGTTCGAAATTGTAGACGCCATCGAATTAACATTTCTATGTGCACCGCCAACAGGTTCATTTAAAACTTCGTCACTCAATTTCTTATTTCTTAAATCTTTTGACGTTATCTTGAGAATGTCAGCTGCTATTTCAGCTTTTTCTGAATTTTTCCATAATATAGACGCACAACCTTCCGGAGAAATTACTGAATAAGTAGAATACTCTAGCATCAATAATCTATCGCAAATCCCTAGAGCTAATGCACCTCCTGAACCACCTTCTCCAGTAACTATAGAAATAATTGGCGTTTCTAAATCTGTCATTAAAGCCATAGTCCGCGCTATAGCCTCACTTTGCCCTCTCATTTCTGCATCAATGCCTGGATACGCACCTGGTGTATCAATAAAAGTAATCAACGGTAATTGATACTGCTCCGCTATTTTCATAATTCGTTGAGCCTTTCGAAATCCTTCAGGTCTTGGCATTCCAAAATTTCGCGCTATTTTTTCATTAGTATTTCTTCCTTTCTGATTGCCAATCACGGCAACACCTTTCCCAGAAAGTCGTGCAAGCCCAGCAACAACTGATTGATCGTCACTATGCATTCGATCTCCATGTAGTTCTACAAAAGCAGTAAATATTTTATCTACGTAATCAAGCATATATGGTCGCAGTGGATGCCGAGCTAACTGTGAAACTTGCCACGAACTTAGATTTCGAAATATAGACTGTGTCAATTTTCGGCTTTTGGTCTCTAGTCTATGAAGCTCTTCATTTATATTTAAGGTTTCGTCTATATTGAACTCTTTGAGCTCCTCTATTTTTGTTTCCAAATCATTGATTGGTTTCTCAAAATCAAGAAAGTTTTTCATAATTCTATAATGCAATAACGTGAATTTTAGATTGGAGTACCGAAATCACGTGGTAGCGCGTACGCCATTATTAGTATTCAGAGTATTAAGCGCCTTCCTGTCATAAACAAATGAAACATTTGAATGGCCAAGCAAATAATATAACTCATCAAGAAGAATATCTGACGCATTTACTCGCCAATCCTCTCCTAAATTAATTGATGCTATATCACCATTAATTGTGTGATATTCTAATTCAACGCTTGTAGCGATGCCTAAAAAAGATCTCAATACTTTATGTAACTTTGGTATCAAAAAATTCGCATCCATTTCTGGTTTTAGAATAATTCTAATTTTTTGTAATGCTTTTTCCCTTAGAGTTTCCATTGTGTAAATCTTAGTAGCTTTTACTTGAAGCTCGCCCGTTCGATCATCACTGCTTGTCACTCCGGTTATAACAAAAAGGCTGTCTTTTTGGCTCAGTTTTCTTAATTGTGAATAAAGTTCCCCAAATATACTGATATCGGCTTTGGCTGTTTGATCATCGATGGACACAAATGCCATCATATCCCCTCGCCTGGTTGTAAATGTACGAATATTAGCTATAAGCCCCGCTATGGTAATTACTCTTTCTGGATTGGGGTCAATATCTTTAATACTGCCATCCAATATATTCTGCAATTCAGCTCTATAGTAAGAAATAGGATGATCACTCAAATATAGGCCTAAACTCTTCTTCTCCTCCTCTAATTTCTTTCTAGCCGACCATGCTGAAACCAAATTCTTGGGCTTAAAATCTTTAGTCTCTACTTCTAGCCCAAACATATCGCCTTGTCCGGATGATACTGTATTTGCATGCTGATCAGCAGTAATCATAGCGTCAGGAAGGTTAGCTAATATTTCAGCTCTATGATGTCCAATAGAATCAAAAGCGCCAGCCGTAATTAATGCTTCGCATGCTTTCTTATTGCATTTATGACTATCAACTCTCAAACAAAAATCATAAATATTTAAAAAATTTTTTCCGTCTGTTCGTTCCTTAACTAAGCTATCCACTGCTTTCTTTCCAACGCCTTTTACTGCACCAAGACCGTACCTAATCTTATGGCTGTCATCCGCCGAAAAAGAAAAATCACTTAAATTGATATTCGGAGGCAATATATCGAGTCCCATTTTTTTGCACTCATCTATGAGGGTTACTATCTTGTCCGTATGTTCCATATCAGCAGACAATGCTGCCGCCATGAAAAATGATGGATAATATGTTTTTAACCATGCAGTTTGGTAGCTAAGTAATGCATAGGCTGCTGAGTGCGATTTATTAAACCCATAACCAGCGAATTTTTCCATTAAATCATAAATTGAATTCGCTGTACTTGACTTCACCCCTTTTTTCTCTGCCCCCTGAACGAAAATGCTTCTTTGTATCTCCATTTCCTCAGGCTTTTTTTTGCCCATTGCTCGCCGGAGAACATCGGCTGCTCCTAATGTGTACCCACCAAGAATTTGAGCAATCTGCATCACCTGTTCTTGATAAATAATTACTCCATAGGTTGGCTTCAAAACTTCTTCCACACTAGGATGTGGATAATTAACTGTTTTTTTACCGTGTTTTCGATCTATATAGTCATCGACCATTCCTGACTGAAGCGGTCCCGGTCTGAACAATGCAATTAAAGCAATTAAATCATCGAAATTCTCTGGCTTAATCCTTTCTATTAGTTCACGCATTCCCCTTGATTCTAACTGAAAAATCGCAGTAGTTTGACATGACTGAATAAACTTAAAAGTTTCTTCGTCATCAATTGGTAAATTATCAAGAGTGACCAATGGTAATTGTTTTTGTATATTTTTTTTGTTAACTTGCGTCAGCGTCCAATCAATCACTGTCAGAGTTCTTAGGCCTAGAAAATCAAATTTCACTAATCCAATCATCTCTAAGTCATCTTTGTCAAACTGAGTGACTGGTTGGGTCATATCTTTGTCCATATACAACGCCGTATATTCTGTGATCGGTTCCGGTGCGATCACGATGCCTCCAGCGTGTTTTCCTGCGTTTCGGGGCAATCCTTCCAACACTCGTGCATTGTCTATTAACTGACTGACCTCAGATTCAGTTTCATAACGTTCACGTAGTTCAGAGTCTTGATCTAGAGCTTTCTGAAGAGTCATTCCAACCTCAAAAGGAACTAGTTTTGCGAGAATATCGCAAAATCCATAAGGTAACCCCATCACTCTGCCTACATCCCGCATGACCGCTCGCGCAGCTAAGCTATTGAAAGTGATTATCTGCGCTACCTTATCCATCCCGTATTTTTCAACAACATATTCAATAACGCGATCTCGTCCTAGCATGCAAAAATCTATATCAAAATCTGGCAACGATATCCTTTCCGGATTTAAAAATCTTTCAAACAACAATCCATGCTTAATTGGATCTAATTGAGTTATTCCAAGAGCATATGCAACTAATGATCCTGCTCCGGATCCACGCCCGGGACCCACTGGTATTTCGGATTTTTTTGCCCAATCAATAAAATCTGAAACAATTAAGAAATAATCTGCATAACCCATCTCACGAATTATTCGGAGTTCAATACCTAAACGTATTTCATATTCCTCCTTCTTGCTACTATCAATATTTATTAAAATGGGCAGCAATCCATTTTGTGCATTTTCTTCAAGAGTTGCGTTAGCTTCAGCCGCCTTATTAATCGGCATCCTAGGCATGTGGACATCATCGAAATCTAAAAATACATTACATCGTTTTGCGATATGGTTTGTATTCTCTACCGCGGATGGTAAATCTGAGAATAATTTAATCATTGCATTAGGAGTGCGTAGATACTGTTGCTCGGTGTAAAGTCGAGGCCTCCGCGGATCATCTAGAATACGTCCCTCATTAATACAGACTCTAATTTCATGTGCTTCGTATTCTCCTTCGTTTATATATCGTACATTGTTACTAGCAACAAGAGGCGTCCTAGTTTTTATTGCTAAAGGTACTAAACTATTTAGATATTTTTCTTCGTCAGGAGCGCCTGTTCTAGTGATTTCCAGATAGAAACTATCGGGGAAAAATTCTTTATATTCATAGATTAATTCTTCTGCAAGATCAATTTTTTCGGATCGTAATGCGTGACCAATGTCACCAGATAATCCTCCTGACAAAACAATTAGATTCTCACTACCTTCTTTCAAGAAATTTTTGTCCACGATTAATTCGTTTCCCTGACCCAGACCCATATGTAATTTACTCAATAATTTACAAATAAAACGATATCCTTTGTTATTACGACACAGCAATATGAGTCGCGGATTTTGGGGAAACTTTTGTGCGTTTGCCACAGCTAGATCAACACCTATAATTGGCTTAATTCCACGCATGACACATTTCCTATAGAATTTTACAGCCCCATATATGTTAGCGACATCAGTAATCGCGATAGATTGCATTTCAAGTCTTTTTGCATGATCTACCAATTGGGATATACGACAAATACCATCAACAAGTGAAAATTCGGTATGAATATGAAGATGAACAAACTGATTCAAGTCGCTGTTCTTATTGATATCCATAATTATCCTTTTTTATGCGCTTCAAACATTAGTCTATAGTGGAGCTTTGACCCCAGAGAATGTCATTCTATGCTCAGGAGTTGGACCAAATTTTTTAATCATGTCTTTATGGTGCCTAGTCGGATATCCTTTGTGTTTTTTGAAGCCATAATTAGGATAAATATTGTCAATCCAATACATTTGTTTATCACGAAATACTTTTGCTAATATAGATGCCGCTGATATCACTCCAATTTTTTCGTCGCCCTTTATCACAGTTTCGCCTTCTAAGGGGATATCAGGAAAGTAGATCCCATCAACTAAAGCATAATCAACATGAAAGCGTAGACCGAGTACAGCGCGCCTCATTGCTAACAATGTAGCATTATGAATGTTAAACGCGTCGATCTCTATAGGAGTTGCCGACCCAATTGACCAATCTAACGAGGATTTTCTAATTTTAGCGTCTGCTTCAAATCTTTGTCTGCAAGTTAAAGATTTTGAATCACCAACACCAGAGATAGTATCTCCTACTTTCCAAACCACTGCTGCTGCGACCACCGGCCCTGCCAGAGGACCTCGACCTGCTTCATCAACACCCGCAATTGTTCGTATCACAGTATATTTTCAATTTTGAATTAAGGCCAATAGCTTCTTAGCAGCTTTTGTATTTGCATTATTTTTCAATTCTCTATATACGTTGTTTAACTTAGAAGTAATTTCTTTAGTATGTTCTTCGTTATCCAATATCTTAATCAATTCATTGGCTAATTGCAGTCCATTAACATTATTTTGCAGCAGTTCTGGAATTATGGGTGCACCGAGTAAATTATTAGGCATGGAAATATATGGTGTTTTTATAAGTTTACTTGCTATCATGTAGGACATTTTAGACATTTTATAAGCCACCACCATTGGGCGCCTTAACATTGTAGCCTCCAAGGCTGCAGTGCCAGAAGCTAGTAAAACAGCATCCGATGCCGCCATCACTTCCATTGAATTGCCGCAGTATTCATGCAATTTTATATCGGGATATATTGAAGATTTTTTCTCACAAAAAATGTTTCGCAAATGTTTACTAGCATAAGGGATTACAAAATGAATGTCAGGTCGTGACTTGACTAAAATTTTTGCTGTCTCCAAAAAAGGGGCGCTAAGATTAATTACCTCGTTTTTTCGGCTACCAGGCAAAAGTGCTATTACCTCGGATTCAAGCGGTAATTTTAATTGGATTCGGAGCTCACTCTTGGTTTGAGTTGGTAGCTCGTCAGCAGATGGGTGCCCTACAAAAGTAACATCTATAGCATGTTTCTTATAAAAGTCTCGTTCGAATGGAAATAATACAAACATGTGATCAACAGCTTTTTGAATTTTTTTAATTCTCCAACCTCGCCAGGCCCAAACAGTAGGGCTTACGTAATGTATGATCGGTATTCCAAGAGCTTTAAGTTTTTTTTCTAGAGAAAGATTAAAGTCTGGCAGATCTATACCTATAAAAATATCTGGCGGATTAGCAGCATAATATTCTACTAATTGGTGTCTTATTTTAAATATTTTTGTAAGACTCTTTAATAATCCATCTATACCAATAACTGATATTTCATCCATATCTGCGACTAGCTTTAAACCTTCTCTAATCATCTCAGGGCCGCCAATACCTTCGGCAACTAGTTCCGGGTTAAACAATTTAAGAGATCGTAATAACCCGCTACCTAGTTTATCCCCAGAAACTTCACCTGCAACAATTCCAATACGCATTTTATGTTCGGGAAAATTATTTTTTTTAGGAATTCTATTTTCGAATGATGCCACGCTGAGAAGTTCGTACAAATTTAACCAATTTCTCTACTTTGTCATCTGACTCAGCCAGTCGATCCAATTCTGATAAGATTTCCGTTAGATTAAGATTGTGTCGATAAATAACACGATAAGCTTTTTTTAAACAATCAATAGAATTAGCATCAAAACCATGTCTTCGGAGCCCTCTGATATTCAAACCTTTTGGTGATGCGACGTTGCCGACCGCTAACACATAGGGCGGCACATCTTTGACGCAAACGGTTCCAATTCCTGTCATTGAGTACGCACCTATTCGGCAAAATTGATGCACTAATGTAAAACCGCCGAGTATTGCATGATTATCAACTTCCACATGACCAGCGAGGCTCGCGCCGTTTGCGAACACAACCTTATCTCCCAGTATACTGTCATGTGCTATATGCACATAAGCCATAATAAGATTACCATTGCCTACTTTAGTTACCCCTGATCCTGCAGGTGATCCACGATTGAGTGTACAGAACTCCCTAATGACATTATCATCTCCAATTTTCAAAAAAGTCTCCTCTCCCTGGTAATCAGCATATTGAGGGTCCTCCCCTAGAGATGTGAATTGGAAGATCTTATTTCGCTTCCCAATAGTTGTGTTTTTTCGGATAACCACATGAGGACCTATCCAAGTATTAGCGCCAATAGTTACGCCGTCTTCGACTATTGTGAATGGACCTATAGAAACATCTGAATCTATTTCTACCAATTTACCTACTATCGCACGAGAATCAATCACGTTATCTCTCTGTGGGTGAAGAGTACATCTGCATAGCAGGCAAGTTCTTCATCTACAGTAATTTTTCCAGAACATCTCCACATTTGTTTTACACATTTCTCGAATTCTATCTTAATACGTAACTGATCCCCCGGTCCGACAGGCCTTTTGAATCGCGCTTTATCAATTCCTGCAAAAAGATACGAATGCTTTTGGCTTGCTTCTGCATCAATCATAATACTCGCCAATATCGCAGATGCTTGCGCGATACATTCCAGCATTAGGACACCAGGGAAAACAGCCTGATGAGGGAAATGGCCAGAAAAAAATGGTTCATTTATTGTGACATTTTTTACTGCCGTGAGAGTTTTTCCAAGATCCAGGTCTATAACCTTATCAATCATTAGAAATGGATATCGATGAGGTAGTATTTTTTGAATCTTGTTAATATCAATTACGGTCATAGTCAGTAACCTTACTGTTCATTCCGATTGTTTTCACAATAATTATTTTGAAATTTTCGTTTAAAGATTATCTAATTCTTCTAAGATTCTTTCTGTTAAGTTAATACGAGGACTAACGTAAACTACCCCAGTTTCTAGAATTAAATCATATTGTTCATCTTTAGCGATTGAAACTACAACTTCTCTAATAATATCTTGTATCCTTGCCAATTCTTCATTCCGCCTCAAATTATAGTCCTCTTGGGCCTCCTCTTGAGTCCTTTGCAAGCGTCTTTGCAATGCATCGATCTCTCTTTTTGCGTTTTTTAACTCGGTTTCCTGCCATACCAAAGCGTTCTTTTCTATCTCAGACTGCGTATTTCCAATACGTTCCTGCAATTCAAGAATCTCATCGTTGCGTGGTCGAAATTCAAGTTCCAACTGATTAAGTGCAGCTTGGGATTGCGGAGCATTCTGGATTAACGCGACTGGATCCACAAATCCTATCTTAATGTCCGCTTGAGAAAATGCCGGAAAGAATAATGAACATCCAGCAACACACCAACTTATTACTAAACGAGTTAATTTATGCATTTACAATTCCTCATCTGTTAAAAAAGGTTTGAGCATGGCGCTCCTTACCGCAGTTCCTACTGAAACATTGTTCCAAACGATATCTGGAATCTTCTAGTTCGACTGCTGGTTTCAGGGTTTAGTGGTATTCCATAACTGATTGCTAGAGGGCCTATGGCAGTAAACCAATTAAATGAAACACCCGCCGAGAAATTTAATTCTGAAAATGTGAAGGGATCTCCTGCTCCATAAACTTCTCCCGCATCAACAAAAATACTAAGTCGGGTATCATCACCATTTGTAAGGCCAGGAACTGGAAAATAGAGATTCGCATTAGTTAAGAAACGACGGTCGCCACCAAGTGATTTGGCATTTGTTATGGTCTTTGACCTTGGGCCTAATGATCGGGATTTATATCCTCTAACTGAAGACGCGCCTCCCGCAAAGAAATTTCGGTAGAACGGTAAGGATGTGGTTTCTCCGTATCCGTCACCATATCCCAATCCACCATAAAGCCCAAAAACAACATTTTCTGATAAAGAGCCGTACCATTGACTATTTAGATTTACCTTATAATACTCAATAGCACTACCGGGTACTGATATTTCGGAAGATATCGAGGTAAGATGACCTTTCTTTGGAAAACGAATCTGATCACGCGTGTCTTGCGAAAAACTACTTTTAACTAAGATATTTTCGTTCTCCTGATTTGAATTAATTAAAGATCTGTACTCTAGCGGCGTATCAGGAAGACTCAGTAACTCGATAGATTCGTACTCAGCACTAAGATCCAAAGCGTTATACTCACTTGTTGGGATGCTGAAACGTAACCCTACTCCCCTTGAATTTGCAATATACCCTGCCGAAGAGCCAGCACTAGCATCTAAGTTTTTTTGTTTTGCAAATATGCTTCGACTGGTTCCATTATCGGTGAAATATGGATTAACATACTCCAATTCATATACTTGCTTAACTTGTGACTGATCTAACCGTGCCTCTAGCTGTCGCCCCGACCCGAAAAGGTTCTTCCGGCTAATTTCTGCCTGTACAAACCCCCTCTCATCTTCTGAATAACCGATTCCAAAAGTGAGATTTCCAGTTTTCCGTTCAACTACACCAAACTCTAAATCAACTTCATCGACTGAATCAGGTACAGGCTTCACATCAACGCTAACCTCATCAAAAAAACCTAGACGTTGCACTCGTTCTTGACTGCGACTAATTTTTTTCCTTGAGTAGACGGTGCCTTCTAATTGTCGCATCTCTCTTCTAATAACCACATCTTGAGTTGTTGTATTTCCAGTTATATTAATACGACGAACATATGTCTTGGGGCCTAAATCTATGCTAAGCGAAAAACTCACAACATCTTGTTCTCGATTTATACTTGGTATAGGATTTACCACAGCAAATGCATAACCTAGATCGGCTAACTCTGCTTCTATCGCGCGTTTAGTAGAAAAAACCGCATTTCTCGAAAATTTTTGGCCTTCTTTTATTGTAACCATCCTGGACGCTTCCTCTTCAGTCAATACATCAATGCGATCGACAACAACTGGCCCAAAAATGTAACTAGACCCCTCAAAAATTGTAAACGTTATAAAAACATCTTTTTTGTCGTCACTCATTTTCACTGATTTAGATTGAATAGAAAACTCTAAGTAACCCTGATCTTGGTAAAAATTAGTAAGCCTATCGATTTCCATGGTTAATTTTTCTTCAGTGTATTTATTTTTTCCTAACAATAGATTGGTAAGAATATTTCCTGAAAAAATCGATGGCTTGCGTAGAGCCTTTGCATTGTAGGCGTCGTTACCTACAAATATTAATTCTTTAACTCGCGATTGAGGTCCTTCTCGTATTTCGATATTGAGATTAACTAAATTTTCCGACTTTGGAGTCGTTGCCGCGGTAACTAAAACAGCATATCTTCCAGTGTCATGATATAGCTTTGTTATTTCATTAATTACACTTTTCAGGGATGATTCTCTAAAAAGTTTACCTTCTGCGATACCGGTTCGTTTCAAAGTCTGTGTTAAGGTATCATCGTCTAGATTTCGATTACCAAGAATCTCAATTTTCTGTATAGCCGGCTGTTCAGTGACATGAATTTCCAGAATACTCTCTTCGTTTGCCAAAACAACATCCTTGAAAAAACCTGATCTATATAAACTTTTGATAAGTTTTTGTGATTTTTCTTCTGTAAACTGGTCTCCAATACCCAACGGCATATAGCTTAGAACCGTCTCTAGTGGAATTCGCGAAAGTCCAATTACTCGAATATCCTTAATTACGAATTCATTCCACGCAAAAACAGACATACTACTTAGCAAGAGAATACAAGCTAAAAATAGTTTCTTAAATTTCACTTACCCCGCCCCCATTAGTCCGTACACTACATTAGAAAAGTCATTATAGAGCGCTATCAACATTAACACACCTAGCACTCCTATTCCCAGGAGTTGGCCAATTTGCATAGCTTCAGTAGAAATTGGACGTCCTCGGATCCCCTCTAATATCAAATACAGGAGATGTCCACCGTCAAGAATCGGTATAGGTAATAAATTGAGTACTCCTATACTAATGCTGACCACAGCAAGAAACAGAAGATACGATACTAACCCGACTTTAGCCGATTGTCCTGCTACTCTCGCGATAGTAACGGGTCCTCCAATTGTTCTTGGCGATATTTTTAGTTTCGCCATTTCAACAAGAGCTATTACCGTAACACTTGAAAGTAGCCACGTATTTTCTATGCTCCTCTCAAAAGCATCCATAAAATTGAATCTTACTCTTTCTGCAAACATGTGGGATGTATCTCTAGCAATACCTAAACGACCGACCGCGCCAGTATCTGACTGAAATAATTCCGGTGTCACATTAATTATTTGAATATTATTGCCACGGTTTAACTCAATGCTAATTTCCTTATTTGCATTGCGTGAAACTATGTCAACAAGATCAGACCAGTTTGCTATGTCAATAGCATCAATTCTAGTGATGATATCACCTGGTCTTATTCCGGCTTGATAAGCTGGAGACTTATCGAGAACTCTAGTCACCACTGGTTGCGAAACGGGCACATATGGCAAAAGCCCTAATTTTTTACTCATTATGTTTAAATCTAAGACGGTATTAGATTGCCCTCTAAACACAATTTTAATGTCATCCTTTTTTCCATTAGTTTTAAGAATTTTTACAAAAACTGATTCTCCTGCTAAAGCCTTTTTTAATATTTGTAAATCGTACTCATTCCATGCCTGAATCTTTCGCCCATCGATTTCAATAAGTTGGTCTCCTCTCTCGAATCCTAATTTTTCTCCAAGCTCCCCAGGTTCGACGTAGCCAATAACAGTGGAATAACCAGGAATACCAATAATTAACGTTACCCATAAAAAGAATATCGCTAAACCAAAATTGGCTATCGGCCCCGCAAGCACGATCAAACTTCTTGCTAAAATATTTTTATTGTCGAATGCCCTTTTTCTATCTTTTTCAGATGTTTCTTGCAAATTAGCGTCGAGCATTCGAACGTAGCCACCCAGCGGAATAACGCCTAAAACAAATTCGGTGCGATCTGAACCAAATGTCGCTCGCCACATTGGTTTTCCAAATCCTAAAGAGAATCTCAATACTTTCACATCGAACAATCTCGCCATTAAGTAATGGCCGAGCTCATGAAACGTAACTAGCACACCTATTGCTAGTATAAATCCGAAAATG
This sequence comes from uncultured Acidiferrobacteraceae bacterium, assembly GCA_964343365.1. GTDB lineage: Bacteria > Pseudomonadota > Gammaproteobacteria > Arenicellales > UBA868 > CAJXWH01. Next base: position 1,056 of record CAYFJI010000023.1, on the reverse strand, counting down.
CTATACAAAAAATTTGACATGTCTCTGATTTTTCAAACTTGATTCAGTAATCCCTGTGAATTACATTAATTGCGGCATGGCGGGCTTGTTGATCAATATAAAGGACGTTTTCTAAACCATTTTCTAAACCAATGGACAAGGAATTTAATACTTTGTCTATCACTATCCAAATGTGTGTTAGACTAATTTTCCTACTACAAAATGCCTCCACAGCCACTTCATTGGCAGCATTTAATATAATTGGCGCTGATCCACCTAGCTCGGCAGCTTGCCTAGCTAATTTTAAGCAAGGAAAACGAACTTCATCTGGCGGCAAAAAATCTAGTCTACCCAATTCCTTTATATTAATGTTTGGCGCCCCTGACACAATCCTTTCGGGATAACCCAGGGCATTGGCAATCGGTATCCGCATATCTGGATTTGCTATCTGCGCTAACAAAGATCCATCTTTGTATTCGACTAATGAATGAACAATACTCTGTGGGTGCACAACAATCTCCACGAAACTAGGTTCTACATCTAGAAGCATGCAGGCTTCAATTAGTTCTAAACCTTTATTCATCATCGTTGCTGAATCAACAGAAATTTTACGTCCCATTTTCCACTTAGGATGTTCCATAGCCTTTTCAGGGGTCACATACTTTAGATCATCCGATGATAAGCCCAAAAATGGGCCGCCTGACGCGGTCAGTACTAACTTGGTAACACCATAGTCCCTAACAACATTTTGCCTTCCATCTCTAACAGGATTGAACAACTTTTCCTGCAATATATTCGGTAGGCACTGAAAAATAGCATTGTGTTCGCTATCTAATGGCAATATGGTAGCTTGATTCAAAGCTGCTTCTCGCATTATTTCACCGCCCATCATTACAAGAGGCTCTTTATTAGCTATTAAAACCTTTTTTCCAGCTCTTACCGCCTGCAAAGTAGGTTCTAAACCCGCAGCCCCCACTATTCCAACTACGACCGTTCCTGACTCCGCCATTGCAGCTAAGGAATTTAGGCCATCCACTCCTTCATATATACCTACTTTTTGACTGCCCAATTTTGCCT